>JAINCL010000088.1:0-9177 GCA_036574145.1 Deferribacterales bacterium
TTGATTGGGTTTAAGAAGTTTATCGGTATGGAATGAACCTTAAGTTTTTTTAACTCAATGGCGAGTTCTACCCTATCGTACCAACTTTCACCTATACCGAAGATACCTCCACTACATACATATAAACCAATTTCTACAGCGTTTTTAACAGTTTCCACATCCTCTTCGTAATCATGGGTGGTGCAGATATTTTTAAAATAGCTTCTTGAGGTTTCAAGATTATGATGAAAACCTTCAAGACCAGCTTGTTTTAATCTGATTAACTGTTCTTTTGTTAATATACCGATTGAAACATCAGGTTTCATTCCATACTGTTTTATCAATGCAACATCTTTCAGTATTCTTTCAAAGGTTTCATCATCCAGCGTTTTCCCACTTGTAACAACTGAGAACCTATCAACACCTTTCGATTTGTAGAATTTAATAGCATCCTTCAACCTACTTTCTTCTATATAGTCATAAATAGGGGAGTTTGTGTTATAATGTGCTGATTGTGCACAAAATGTACAATCTTCTGAGCATAATCCACTTTTTACATTTGCGATTGAACAGAGGTTTATCTCTTTACCAAAAAATATTTTTTTGATATCGTAAGATATATGCATCAGTCTACTTACATCTTCTTCAGGAAAGTTTATTAGATAATCGATATCTTTATCATTTAGTTCTAACTTGTTTAATATTTTATTTTTAATGATATCAAGCATCCATCAGTCCTTAAAGTATGTATTTACTTAGATCCTGTTTTGAAAGTATGGAACTAAGTTTACTATCTACAAAGGGCTTATCTATAACAACTTTTGCATATGTATCAAAAGGTGCTTCAAATGACAGATCTTCCAATACCTTTTCTATCACTGTATGAAGTCTCCGTGCTCCAATATTCTCATTTGTTTTATTTAATTCTGCAGCCACCTCAGCTATCCTCTCTATCCCATCATCGGAAAATTCTATCTCAACATAATCAGTGAGCAATAGATCTTTATATTGCCTGGTTAGAGCATTTTTAGGTTCCTTTAATATTCTGATAAAGTCTTCTTTTGTTAATGAAGTAAGTTCCACCCTTATGGGGAAACGCCCCTGTAATTCAGGGATAAGATCAGAAGGCTTGGAGATGTGAAAAGCACCAGCACCTATGAATAGAATATGATCTGTTTTAATCATCCCATATTTTGTCATTACAGTAAAGCCTTATATTATAGGCAATAGATCCCTTTGAACCCCCTCCCGTGACACATCTCCACCCTTATGATAACCTTCTCTTGAACAGATTTTATCTATTTCATCTAAAAATACTATACCAGATTGTTCCACTTTTTTAATGGTATTCCTTTTAACCAGATCCATATCCACCAGCTTATTGGATTCCTGTTGAATAATGATTTCAAGTGCCTCTTTAACTTTTACCTTTTTAGTTTTTAATTGTGGTGGGAATAGGTTTTTAAAAAGATCAGAGATATTGGAAGATACATCTTCTAAACCTGTATTGGTAAGTATCTCCACCTGTGGCTGTCTCTGTTCTTCCACTTCAATCTCTACTTCTCTATCATCTAATTTACCAGATACAAGCATCTTCCTGAATTTCTCCCTTGTCTCTGTAAGAGATTTTGGGTCGGTATATCCCGTTGGTACAGGTAAGAGGCGGTCTAAGATTATTTGATATGCTTTTTCATGGGCTTTTTCTTTGAGAGATTCTTTCATCCTTGTTTTCTCTTCTGAAATGGCAATCTCCACGAGATCCCTTATAATGGATTCCACGTCTCTTCCTACAAACCCCACTTCTGTAAATTTGCTTGCTTCAACTTTAATGAATGGCGACTCTGTAATTTTTGCAAGCCTTCTTGCAATCTCTGTTTTCCCTACACCTGTAGGTCCTATTAGAAGTATATTTTTGGGTGTGATATCATCTCTTTTTTCAGGTGGGAGCTGTAATCGTCTCCACCTATTCCTAAGGGCTACTGCCACTGCTTTCTTAGCTTCTTTCTGTCCAATAATATATTTGTCAAGTTCTGCCACAATCTTTTTGGGTGTTAGATTATCCATATTATATTTCCTCAACTATAATTTCTTTGTTTGTATAGATACATATATCCCCAGCAATTTCAAGAGATTTTCTCACTATGTCAACTGCGTCCAGATCTGTATTATTGACTAAAGCATACGCTGCTGCATAGGCGTAGGGACCACCGGAACCGATGGCTGCTATACCATGCTGTGGCTCTACTACATCACCATTACCAGTAATAATATATAAATTATCTTTGTTGGCTGCTATCATCATCGCTTCTAAAGTTTTGAGGTATTTATCTGTTCTCCAATCTTTGGCAAGTTCCACACAGCTTCTTAGAAGCTGACCACCATATTCATTTAATTTTTTTTCGAATCTTTCAATTAAGGTAAAAGCATCGGCAGTTGAGCCAGCAAAACCGCATACAATGGAATCATTATATAATCTTCTAATTTTCTTGGCATTATGTTTTAATATAGTATGTCCAAATGTTACCTGACCATCAGCTCCAATGGCAGTTTTCCCTTTAGCTTTAACTGCAATTACAGTTGTCCCTCTAAACATTAGCTCTCCTTTTGTATCAATTTATACTACTTTATACTTTTGAGAAAAAATTTGCAATAGGTATTGATATGAAATATTAGTAATTAATTGTTTTTTATTGTAATTTAATAATGAATGAAAAAATGGTAATGAAAGTTTTTTCTTCTTGACTTTAGGTTTATATTTTTGTAATAAATTAACAAAGGGGGTTGATGTGAAAGCTAAAGATATAATGGAGAGATTTGATGGCAATGCCTTGAGTCCTGAACTAACTTTAAAGGAAGTTATCGAATTCATGAGTAATGTTCAAAAGCCTGATGGAAGTAAAGGGATAAAAGGGGCATTGGTGCTGGAAGATGGTAAACTTGTTGGTACCCTTTCTATGGAGGATATTTTAAAATCACTTATTCCATTTTATCTCAATCCTGTCTTAGGTAATTTTACATGGGAGGGGATGTAATGAGTATAGCTGATAAAGCTAAAAATAAAAAAGTAAGAGATATTATGAATAAAAATATACATTTTGTAAAGCCTGAAGATTCATTGATGAAATGTGCAGAATACCTTATCAAATTTAATCTTCAGAGGCTACCAGTTATAGATAATGATGGTGGAGTAGTGGGGATTATTCTTGTTAGAGATCTTTATAATGTGGTTACGAAAAAACTATTGGGGATAATTAATGGAACAGGCAGTGGTAATTGATACAAAATTTATATTATCAGTTTCAATTTTTTTTATTTCCTATATTTTTATTGCCACTGAAAAGATCAATAAAACAGTGGTCTCTTTAGTTGGTGGATCATTGATGTTAATACTTCATATAGTCGATCAAAATGAAGCATTCCATATAGAGGAGTTTGGGGTTGATTGGAATGTTGTATTTCTTCTTATATCGATGATGATAATTATTAATTTAATCAGACCAACAGGTTTTTTCGAATATCTTGCAATCAAAAGTGCAAAATTTGGTAAAGGCGATCCTTTGAGAATCATGATGATTTTTGTTGTAATCACTGCTATTTTGAGTTCTTTTTTGGATAATGTTACTACTGTGTTGTTAATAGCTCCAGTTACTTTGTCGATCGCAGATGCACTGGAGGTATCACCGGTACCATTTTTAATTGTTGAAGCTTTGGCTTCTAATATGGGTGGAACTGCAACATTGATTGGAGATCCACCCAACATAATGATTGCTTCAAAAGCAAAGCTGGACTTTATGGCATTTTTAACTAATATGACACCAATTATAATAATCTGTATTATAGTTTTTTTGATTATCTTGAAATTACTTTTTAAAAAAAGATTGGAAATTGCAGATGAGATAAAAAAACGTGTCTATATGATGAATGAAAGTGAAGCTATAAAAGATGGGATTTTATTAAGGAAAGGTTTAATTGTTTTAAGTATTGTGCTAATTGGTTTTCTAATACATGGTTATTTACATTATGAACCAGCAACTGTTGCCCTTTTTGGTGCTGGACTTTTAATGCTTTTGGCTGGCATTCATGATCCACATCATATTTTTGCTGAGATAGAATGGGGAACGATCTTCTTTTTTATAGGTCTATTTATTATGATAGGTGGATTGGTGAAGGTAGGGTTTATTAAACTTTTATCTGTTAAGATGCTTGAGTTAACAAAAGGGGACCTTTTTGCAACGAGTATGTTGTTATTGTGGTTTTCTGCTTTTGCATCTGCATTTATAGATAATATACCTTATGTAGCAACTATGAATCCACTGATAATAGAAATGGCTTCTAACATCTGGCCACATGAAAAAGGGATTGCTCTTTTACAGCATCCAGAGCTAATGCCCTTGTGGTGGTCTCTTGCTCTTGGTGCATGTCTTGGAGGGAATGGTACTGCTATTGGTGCTTCGGCTAATGTAATTGTTGTTGGCATATCTGATAAAGCTGGGTATAAAATATCTTTTTTACGTTTTATGAAGTATGGGTTACCAACGATGATTCTTACTGTTGCAATTTCTTCTTTATATATTTACTTAAGATACTATTATAAATAACTTTTTTCAGTTTTGGATAAAATTGGTAAAATTTTTTATAAAGTGTTTATTTTGTAAAACTAAAGTTAATTAAATTTGAAGTTTTTAATTAAAAATAGATTATTTTTCATTCAAATACGCAAATAAAATTTTTACGAAATAGCTTGACATATTTCTTATACTAATTTATAGTTTATAAAACGATGTTTTGGAGTAATGAGGATGCTGAGGTTTTGGGCTACATTTATAATTATGTTGGGCTTCTGGTTTCTTTTGTCAGGAGAATATACTCCATTACTTGTAGCTTTTGCTATTGTTTCATCCGTTATAGTTAGCTTGTTGTGTAGTGAGCTATTTTTCCCAGACGGTAAGGTAAGATTGATGTTAGTGGTAAAGATTTTTGTGTATGTCCCATGGCTTTTTTGGCAGATAGTTCTATCTAATATCCAAGTTTTGAAGATACTTCTTAAAAAAGATCTTGATATAGATCCAAGCATGGTGGAGTTTGAGCCCAAGGTTAAATCTGATATAGGGGTTACATTGCTGGCTAACTCCATTACCCTTACACCAGGTACGGTAACGATTTTTGCAGATAAAGATAGATTTTTTGTTCATTCACTGGATCCTATATTTGCCGAGGGATTATATGAAGGGGAAATGGAATCGAGAATATTGGAGATTGAGAAATATTTATGATTTTTAAAATAGGGATTATAATAATACTATTTGCTTCATTCTTTAGTTTATATAGAGTGGTAAAATGACCAACATTTTTTGATAGGGTTCTTGCAGTTAATCTTATAGGTACTAAGGTTGTTGTGTTACTCGTACTTATAGATTTTTTGTATAATCGTCCAGAGTTTGTGGATATCTCGCTGGCATATGCTTTAATAAACTTTATCGGAACAATTGCAATTTTAAAATTAAAAGAAAGAGGGAGATTGGATTGATATATATAACTGGAATTTTAATCATTCTGGGCTGTTTTTTAATACTGGTCTCATCTATAGGGCTCATCAGGATGCCATGTTTTTAAACAAGGATACATGCCGCTGGTAAAACTGATACTCTTGGTCAAATCCTTATACTGTTAGGTCTTATACTTTACAAAGGGTTCTCTCTGATCTCAGTAAAATTATTATTTTTAATAGCGTTTGTTTTTATCGCTAACCCAACTGCAACGCATGCTCTTGCACAAGCTGCATATAGAATGGGAGTTCCATGGTGGAGGAAAAAGAAGTGACGGTTTTAATTGATATAATGTTTTTAACTTTTTTGATATTTGTAGCAGTTCTAGCTGTTTATATAAGAGATATACTAAGCTCCACAATAATACTTGGTGCATATTCACTTTTTGTGGCTGTGTTATGGACGACTTTAAATGCAATTGATGTTGCTTTTACTGAAGCTGCAGTAGGTGCAGGTATAAGCACTGTTCTATTTTTGGCGGTTTTCACAAAGGTGGATAGGGAAGATCGGTCATCTCCATCTAAAGATAGGAAAATAATTGCCACAGCAGTGGTTTTTATTGTTGGATATCTTCTTATATTGGGAGTTACAGATATGCCCAATTTTGGGGATTATAATTGGATCACAAATGTATACTTAATACCTGATTATTTAGAAAGAACACTTAAAGAGACTGGTTCCCCCAATATAGTAACAGCAATCCTTGGAAGTTACAGGGGTTATGATACCAATGGTGAAACAACTGTAATTTTTATAGCTGGCTTATGTGTTTATCTAATACTTAGAAAAGGTGAAGATTGATGTATAAACATCATATCGTTTTAAGAATGGCTACAAGGATGATGACACCTTTTATACAACTATTCGCCCTTTATGTTCTTGCACATGGTGAAATTAGTCCTGGTGGTGGTTTCCAGGGTGGTGTTATATTCGCTTCAAGCTTTATACTGTATGGTATTGTTTTTGGTGTTGAAGAGGTTTTTAAAAAAATTAGTAGAAAAATGATAGTGTTTTTAACAGCTTTAGGTGTTATGATTTATACCGGTGTTGGTTATATAACAATGTTCAACGGTGGTCTCTTTCTGGAATATGCTAAATTGCCCGGTCTTGATATGAAAACAGGGAACTCAATAGGGCTATTACTGATAGAAATAGGTGTTTTTATTACTGTTTTCAGTGTCATGCTTTTACTATTTATAGAGGTGGCAAAGAAATATGATAATTGATTTTCTTATAGGAAAATATAATTATATCGCAGCTGTAATTTTGATGTTGGTAGGGTTATATACAGTAATAGTTAATGGTAATTTAATAAAAAAAGTTATAGGTCTCAATATATTATCTACAGCTATTATCCTTTTTTACATAAGTATTTCCAAGGTAAAGGATGGTTCAGCTCCAATATACGCCAATGATGTAATTCGTTATGACAACCCTTTGCCTCATGTTTTGATGCTGACTGCTATTGTGGTTGGTGTTTCAGTAACGGCTGTTGCATTGGCTATAATAATTAAAATTAAAGAGCATTATGGAACTATAGAAGAAGATGAAATTGTTAAGATGGAGATGGAAGATAATGAAGGGAGTTGAAAGTGAATATCGATATTAACCTGCCCGCACTTATAGTTGTTGTACCGCTATTCGGTGCCATGATCATGGTGGCTATGGGTGTGTTTTATAGAATTATTGTCCCATATTTTTTCAGCTGGTATCACTATGTTCTTTCTATTTCTCAATTAAATTGTTATTTAAGGTGTTCAGAACCGGACCTGTGAGATATTTTTTTGGTAATTGGGAAGCTCCTATCGGTATTGAGTATTATGTTGATCATCTTAATATTTTATTCATAACTGTACT
Organism: Deferribacterales bacterium; assembly: GCA_036574145.1. GTDB lineage: Bacteria > Chrysiogenota > Deferribacteres > Deferribacterales > Calditerrivibrionaceae > Calditerrivibrio. The sequence continues at coordinate 7,383 of JAINCL010000088.1, forward strand.
TACATTTATATTGGTTGTTATCAGTTTCTATTTTCCAAAATCTGTAATAAAGGAGATTAATGAATATAAAAGCCATATTTTCTATGCAGTAACAATGCTTTTTATGGCTGGTTTATTGGGTATTACCATAACTGGAGACCTATTTAATATATATGTATTTACAGAGATATCTTCGATTACTGCCTATGCTCTTATTGCGATGGGTGGGGAAAAAAGATCTTATAGAGCAAGCTTTAACTATCTCATTTATGGTACAATAGGGCTTCTTTCTTAGTTTTAGGGATAGGGTATCTGTATATGGCAACAGGTACTTTAAATCTACTCGATATGCAGCAAAGACTTGTACCTATGTATCATTCTAAAATAGTGGTGGTTGGAGCTGCCTTTATAATAATTGGGTTGAGTATGAAGATTGCTCTTTTTCCATTACATATATGGTTACCTGGGGCTTATACCTATTCCCCTTCATCCATAAGTGCTTTGATGTCTGCTACAAGTACAAAAGTGATGGCTTATGTGATGATAAGATTTTTATATACAGTTTTTACCCCAAAATTTGATGTCAATGTTATACCTATACAAGATATTTTAGTGGTTATATCGATGGTTGCAATTATTGCAGGATCTTTTATGGCAATTGGTCAGAAAGATCTAAAGATGATGTATGCCTATTCTTCAATTGGTCAGATAGGATATATAATTCTTGGTGCCACAATGTTAAATATCAGTGGGATAGTTGGTTCAATATACCATTTTGCCTCCCATGCTGTTGTAAAAGGTGGCTTGTTCGTTGTATCGGGATTGATATTCTATTTATTGGGTACAACCAAAATTGATGATGTAAAAGGGCTATACTATAAGATGCCGTATACTTCATTTGCATTTTTAATATTTGCTCTTGCAATGATAGGGGTTCCATTAACATCTGGTTTTATTAGCAAATGGTATCTGGTGCTTGGTGGTATAGCAAAAGATAATTGGTTTATAGTAATTGTTATATTACTAAGTTCACTTCTTACAGCAATATATTTTTGGAGGGTGGTAAATCTGATGTTTTTTGTAAAACCTACGGATCATGACTATAAAAAAATTAAAGAGCCGATAATTATGGTTATACCGATCTATATATTAGTTTTGACAACTGTGGTATTGGGGATCTTCTCAGAAGATTTTTTAATGATGGCTAAAAAGGCAGCAGAAGTAATTATGGAGACAGCAAAATGAATAGTGTTGAGAATTCACTTGGCATCATTCCTTTGGTTTATTACAATATTTTACTCCATAGGTTATATGAGGGGTAATAACGAAAAGAAGCAAACAAGGTTTTTTGTATTCTTTTCTATTTCTATGTTTGGTGCTATGGGGGCAGCATTTTCAGTTAATCTTTTTACACTTTATATTTTTTATGAATTAATTACCTTTTCCACATATCCACTTGTAGCTCATAAGGAAACTGATGAAGCGTTACAAGGAGCAAGAAGGTACTTGACTTACCTGCTACTTACTTCTGTAATATTTTTCTTGCCAGCTCTTATTTATGTTTACAATGTGGCGGGGACATTGGAATTTACTTTGGGGGGTGTTTTTAATAATGATATCCCAAATAAAAAAATATTAGGGGTAATGTTGTTATTCTTTGTTTTTGGGTCAGCAAAAGCAGCATTAATGCCTTTCCATCTATGGTTACCTTCTGCGATGGTGGCGCCTACTCCTGTGAGCGCTTTACTACATGCTGTGGCTGTTGTTAAGACGGGTGTATTTGTTATTATTAGGGTTTTTGTATATATTTTTGGGG
>JAINCL010000089.1:0-2570 GCA_036574145.1 Deferribacterales bacterium
ACAGGTGTAGGCTCGGTTAAAATATCTGTTTTGTCAGCTAAAGCAATATCTGCTTCCAATCTGACCCCCATACGGTCGATGTTTATAGATACATTATAATTCAGATTTAGCAAATTTTCAATATCTATTTTACTGCTTTTAAACGTTCTCTTATCCAAAACAATTTGTATCTCTTTATCATATTTTATGTAAAGCCAATGTGGAAACTTAATCTTTTTATAATTTTTTATAATTGAAGGGAAAAGTTTGATTATATCACCTTTTTTTATCTTTCTACCATCAAAACCACCAAACTCACCCTTTAGAAATGTTGATCTACTATTCATAATCATAGGGATATCTATACCACCTGAAATACAGAGGTAAGATCTAATACCTTCCTTAGGGTATTCTGCTGACAAAATATCCCCCTTTTTTGAAAGATATGTGGTATATGTTTCTAAAGGGTTATTATTTAACTTGAAATTAAAGTCTGCACCTGCCAAACAAAATACCCTTTCATCTAAAAATTGGTAACTACCCGCCAATTGAGTAAATTCCAGTACAGCAGCATTATTATAATTACCAACTAAAATATTACCTATCTCAAAGGCTAAATCATCCATTGCCCCAGTTTGAGGTATACCATAACTACGATAACCAAACCTACCCCTATCCTGAACCGTAGTTAGAAGCCCTCCATCAAGAACCTTGAGCATAAATTACCTTTTTCAAACTTATTTTTCCAGAAATAGTTTTAACTGTTTCATCATTTTTCAAAGTCAGATAATCCTCTTTTGATATATCGATAAATTTTATACATTCACCAGATGATATCAAAAAAGGTGTCTCCCTTGTGGGGTCGAAGATCTTCAAAGGTGTTCTTCCAATAATCTGCCAACCACCCGGACTATTCAAAGGGTATATCCCTGTCTGGCTCCCCCCTATCCCCACAGACCCTGCTGGAATCCTCATTCTCGGCACATCTTTACGGGGTGTATGTAGCCTTTTATCCAGACCTCCAAGATATGGGAATCCCGGAAGAAACCCTATAAAATATACATAATATATCTGCTTTGTGTGAAGATTAATAATCTCATCTTTCGATAAGCCTGTATATCCCATTACATATTCCATATCCATTGCATACTCAGCATCATAACAGACAGGTATCTCTATCAATTTAACCTCTTTATCAAGAAATTCTGTTGAGTTAGAGATATTCTCTATCTCATCCTGTAAAAGTTCAATGGAAATCGGAGATGCAGTTTCAAACATTAAGCAATTATAAGATATTGTCAGATCTATTATATTCTTATAATTTGATAAAATATAATTTTTTATCTCTTGAAGTTTCAAATTTGTCTCAATACTTACAGCCTCTTCGAGATAAATTTTATACTTTAAAGGTGCTATCTCTAAAATATTCATATCATCTTTTTAGGATCGAAAAACTCTTCAATCTCCTCATCACTAAGTATCCCCATTTCTTTTACAACCTGTTTTACCGTTTTCTTCTCCTTAAAGGCTTTATAAGCAATCTCAGCAGCTTTATCATATCCAACCTTTAGAGCAAGTGGCGTAACTATCGCCATAGACCATTCCACAAGCTCTTCACATCTCTCTTTATTAGCCTCTACCCCTTTAATACATTTTTCACTCAACACATTTATGACATTTATTAAAAGATTTATCGACCTTATACCTTTATACGCAATAAGAGGCATCATCACATTAAGATCCAGTAAACTACACGCCCCTGCAAGTGTAATGGTATGACAATTACCGATAACTTCTGCAGCTACCTGAATCGTAGCCTCTGGAATAACAGGGTTCACTTTACCCGGCATAATTGAGCTACCTGGTTGTAATGATGGTAATGTTATCTCACCTATTCCACATCTTGGGCCTGAGCTTAGTAATCTCAAATCATTGGCAATCTTTGTAAGTGAGACTGCAAGGGTGTTTAAAGCACCGGCAAAAAATACAACTGCATCTTTCGCAGCTATAGCTTCAAAAAGATTCTCTGCCTGTACAAAATCTATACCTGTAAAATTTGCTATCTCTTTAATTGTTAGAAGAGCAAATTCTTTAGATGAGTTAACCCCTGTCCCAAGTGCAGTACCACCTAACGGCAGTTCGAGAAGATATTTTTCTGCATCCATCAACCGTTTGATACTATTTTTAATCTGAAAAAGATATCCTGAAAATTCCTGCCCAAGGGTCATTGGGACTGCATCCATGAGATGCGTCCTACCAATTTTTATAATATCTTTAAACTCCTCAACTTTCTTCGTTAGTGTATCCTCAATGGTATAGAGTGCATCGAAAAGCTTTTTGGTTTGCATTATAAACGATATATGTATAGCTGTAGGTATTACGTCATTACTTGATTGCCCTTTATTTACATCATCATTTGGATGACATAATTTTTTATCACCTTTTTCACCACCGAGTAGCTCACACGCTCTATTGGCAATAACTTCATTTACATTCATATTTGTAGAAGTAGCCGAACCTGTTTGAAAAATATCAAGAGGAAATTGATCATCAAACTTCCCTTCCAGTATCTCTAAACAAGCTTTAATTAT
>JAINCL010000090.1:0-4130 GCA_036574145.1 Deferribacterales bacterium
CGGTAAGAGAAAAGGAGGTAAAGCTTATGGGTTTGAAGGAAAGGATTAATGAAGATATGAAGACCTATATGAAAGAGAAGAATCAGCTTGCTCTAAATGCGGTTAGAATGATAAAAGCAGAGATTAAAAATGCTGAAATAGCCAAAATAGGTGAATTAAACGATGATGAAATCATAAAGGTTATCCAGTCATCTATTAAAAAAAGAAAAGATTCCATTGAGCAGTTCAAAAATGCAGGTAGAGAAGATCTTGTGGAAAAGGAGACAGAGGAGCTAAAGTACCTTGAGGTTTATTTGCCAAAAGGTTTAAGCAGAGATGAGGTTATATACATCGTAAAAGAAGAGGTGGGTAAGGTAGATATTTCTGATAAAAAGAATTATGGAACTTTAATGAAGGCTGTAATGGGTAGAATACAAGGGCGTTTTGATGGTAAAGAGGTAAATAATATTGTTAATGATGTAATTGCTGGTAAGCTTTAATAAATATGGGTTATTGGGATATTACCTTACTTATAATTATAGCGATATTTACAGTTAAAGGGTATTTTAAAGGGTTGATATGGGAACTTTTGAGGATAGCAGGTATTATACTTGCCTATCTTTTCTCCCACAATTTTTATATATATTTCGCAAAATTTTTACAATTTTTAGGTTTTAGTAAAGAGATGTCCAAAATTTTTGGGTATTTTATCCTTTTTATCACTATTTTTATAGGGATTGTTGTTTTATCGTACTTTTTGAAAAAGTTTTTCAAAGCTATTAAGCTAGGATGGGTTGATACCTTTGGGGGGGCAGCCTTCGGTTTTTTAAAGTCTGTGGTTATATTGAGTCTTATTTTAAGCTTTTTGATATCGATTATCCCATCGAATTCAGGATTGTATAAAACTGTTATGCAATCTAATGTATCCTCAAAAATTGTTGCTATAAATCCATTTATAATGCAGATGATCAATAAAATATTTGGCGAAAAGGGGAATGTACCATTTGTAAATAGGAGAGAATTAACCTTATAGATGAATCATATTGACCAGATAGATTTTACAACTTTTAAGCAGAATATTCTAAAGTCTTCAGAATCACCTTTTTCTAATGACATCATAAACTCTCTTAAGCCTTTAAATAATTTAAATCTTATAATAACAGAGCAGAACTGTATTGGTGAGATATTAGATATATTTTCTAGGTTTGAGGGTAAATTACCAGAGTCGAAACCTTATTACGATTTTTATCAGAGGTTAATGGACCCTTATGCAAGCTTTCTTGTGGAGGATCTACTAATATTTGCTTATTTTCATTTAGAGGTTAATAAATTTAAAAAAGAACTGTTGGGGGGTTTTGAAATAAATCATTTAAAACCTTTATTATCATCTATATATTCAATGTCTGATCTTATTGGAGAGATTTTAAGTAAGGTTTCTGATGATGGTACTGTTAAGGATGATGCCTCTGATAAACTTTTAGAGATAAGAAGTGAAGCTAAAGTATTAAAAAATCGGATTTATGAGAGTTTAAACAGAATTTTAAATAGCAAAGATGCTGATAAATTTGTTCAGGAAAAAGTTATAAAGTTATATAATAATAGACTTGTTTTATTGTTGAGGCAGAATTTTAAGCAGTATATAAACGGAATAGTACATACGATTTCAGGCACTGGACTTACTTTGTATGTTGAGCCATCGGGGGTAATTGAGAATAATAACAGGTATCAGGAGCTTTTATCTTTAGAAGAGCTGGAGATAAAACGGATATTATCTGAACTGTTGGAAAAGATTAAATCGAATCTTTATGAGATAACCGAGACAATTAAGGCGGTATCGAAATTATATTATTACAAGGTGTTATATCGCTATTATAATGGAAGAAGGTTAACATTTCCGATATTTTCAGATAAGATTAAATTGGAAAAGGTTCATCATCCAATAATTTACGATGCTAAGGGTGAGAATTCTGTTCCAATAGATTTCTATCTTGATGAAAAAATACATATTGCTGTTATTACTGGACCAAATGCTGGTGGTAAAACTGCTGCTTTAAAATCGATTGGCCTAAATACTGTAATAGCTAAATGTGGTTTACCGATATTTGCAAGTTATGCGGAATTGATAAATTTTGATAATATCTATGCTGATATCGGGGATTATCAGTCATTAATTATGGATTTGAGCACCTTTACTTCGCATATGATTAATATAAAAGATATTACGAATAAAGCTGATGGATATTCTCTTGTTTTGCTCGATGAATTAGGTACTGGCACTGATCCAAAAGAGGGTGAAGCCCTTGCCATTGCCATTCTGGAGTTTTTAAAGATGAAGAAAGTAAAGGTTGTGGTAACCACACATTTCACAGGTGTGAGAAATTATGGAATAAAAAACGAGTCGGCAATTCTTTATGGAGTCGATTTCGATTATGAAAATTTCCAACCGAGATATAAATTGATAAAAAATTTGATTGGTAAATCTGATCCTATAATCATCGCAAAGAGGTTGGGTTTTAATAAAGATATACTGGAAATAGCAGAAATGATTTTAACGGAAGATAAAGCCAACGCTACATTGAGTTTTGATGAGTTAAACAGGATGAAGATGGAGTTGGAAGCGGAAAAGATTCTAATACAGGAAAAGGTTGAAGAACTTTCTTTAAAAGAAAAGGAGTTGGTTGATAAGGAAAAAGAGCTTAGAGAGAAATTGAAAAAAAAGGAGTTTGAGTTACTTGAGGAAACCTATTCTTTATTGAATAAGGTTAAATCACAGCAGATGGTTAAAGGTGATAAATCTATTTTAAAAGATGTTGAAAATAAAGTTGAAGAGAGACTGAATTGCTTAAAAGATGAGAAAAAGATTAACGATATAGAGGTGGGGGATACTGTTTTCCTTGAAAAATATGGGAAAAAGGCAAAGATATTGAAGATTGAGAAAAATAAAGCTTACGTTGATATGGAGGGTATAAAAGTTAATATTAATCTAAACGATCTGATAGGGTATAAAGTTGAAGAGAAACAGATTAAAAAAGAGTCTATTGTATCGGTTACAGCTAAGGTAAATAAGAGAGGAGGGTATGAAATAGTTCTTGTTGGTAAGACTGTTGATGAGGCTTGGGATGAACTTGATAAATTTATAGATAAAGCCCTTATTTCTGGCTGGGATCGGATTTATGTGATAAATGGAAGAGGTTCGGGTGCTTTAAGAAAAGGGCTTCATAACCTATTGAAAAATGATAAAAGGGTAAAAAGCTTCAGGATAGCAGATCTTGCTGAAGGTGGTCAGGCAGTTACTATTGTGGAGTTATAATTATATATTGTGGCTATCTGTATTATCGGGGATATGTTAAAATCCTCATATTAGACACCTTTATACCAAACTACGCCATTGATTGAAATACCTCTTGACAATTTAACAAAATTAAGCAATACTAAACAAAACAGGTATGTGAGGGTTATATGGAAGATTTTAATATAAATTTGGGTGATAGGATAAAAAAACTCAGGCATATGAAAAATCTTACTTTGCAAGATGTTGCCAATTTTACAGGTTTTTCTAAGGCTCTGATTTCTCAAATTGAAAATAACGTTGTTACACCGCCAATATCAACCCTTGCTAAGATTGCAAAAGTTTTAAATGTGAAGATGGTTTATTTCTTTGAAGAGGATCTTGATTTTAAAGATTACTACCTTGTGAAAAAAAATGATAGAAAGATAGCTTATAGAGAAGGTGCCAAACATGGTTATATTTATGAAGAATTGGCACATATAAAAAATAATGACATTTTTGAGTCATTTATTGTAACAATTAAACCTGAACATAGAGAGAAGAAACTTTTTAGCCATGATGGGTATGAATTTATGTATATGCTTCAAGGTGGGATAAGGATGTATCTAAATAACGATTTAGTAACACTCGAAGAGGGTGATTCCATATCTTTTAGTTCAAAAATACCCCATTATGCTGAAACGTTGGATGATAAAGAGGCTAAGATTTTAAGCATTAGAATGAAGTCTGTCAATGTTAAATCATTGATAAACAGTATGAAAAAAGGTGAATAATCTTTAATTGCTCTTTTTTTCTGTTTTTGGGTCTAATATATCCCTTAAACCTTCACCCAAAAGGTTGAATCCTAGGACAGAAAGAAGTA
>JAINCL010000091.1:0-11804 GCA_036574145.1 Deferribacterales bacterium
AGCCTTTAACCCATTCATTGTTAATATTTTTGGGCTATGCACAACCTTAGCATCACCTTTAGTTTCAAGAGCATTTAACTTTGCATTAAGTATAAATGTGTTACTTATATTACCCAGAGTAATACCAACTCCACCACCTAAAGCAGCCTTTGTTGTATCACTTATAGGAAGATTAACTATAAAATTTCTATTTAAATCAGCACCTGCTCCAACACCTATAGTATAAGGAAAGTTGGCACTTGTCCTTGCCTGATTATATGTAAACCCCCATTGAATACCAAGATCTGTCCCACCATTTTTACTCACACGAACTATCTTACTTTCAATCATAATCTGTTTTACAGGTTTATCTATCTGAGGTAAAATATTTTTTATATATTTCAAATTATTGGGTGTATCTGTAATAATAAATCCCCCTGTATTACCATCAACAATCAGATTACCACCTGTACTTTTCAAAAAATTTGATAATATAGGTTCAAGGCTTGAAGCATTCTGATATTTTGGCTTGTAAAAATATGTCTCCACTTGACTGGATGTTATATCAGATGCCACCGATTGAGACTTCTTATAAATATATACAATACCGTTATCTATCTCATAAGTTAACCCTGCATTTGCTGTAACACTTTTTACGGCATCAATCAGTTTAACATCGTTTAAGAAAACAGACACCCTGCCTTCAACATCCTTAGACATAACAATGTTGGTGGATGAGATAAGGGCAATGGCATTGAAAACATCTCTCACATCAGCATTTTTCATATTTATAGAGATCTTTTTATCCATATCAGCAAACACTGTATAAGATAAGCATAAAATAGATATCAGTATCATTAATCTCTTAGCCATATCACTCCACCTACTATATATTTGAATTATTCATTGTTATCTTATCTTTTTTGCCATTTCTATCTATCACAAGATAGTTAAGACCTATTTCACTAACAATGCCGTTATCCAGTTTATCACCCACTTTATAAAGGTTGCCGTTAACAATTGCCACCAATCTATCATCTATCTTTACAACACCTTCAAGGGTTAACAGTTTCGGTATCGGTACAATCTTGTTTAAATCAGGTATAGGAGCAATACTCTTTTTCGATTTTTCTATGAAAAAAGGTTCTTTAACCTTGATTTTAAGACTAGAGTTCGCTGGCAATTGGTAAGGTATCACACGATCTATACAATACCCAGTAGTTATAAAAACAACCATTAGTAATATAAATACTCTCATCTATCTCCTCAATGTGATTATGGTTATACCCATATCAATATCAAACCCTTTTTCCATAGGCTTGATCGATATACTTCTAACAAATATCGGTTTTTTATTGTTCTCTATCTTATCAATTACAGTTAGTAACTGATTTATATTTCCATTAAATTTTACATTAAAGAGATAAAAATTTTTATCATCCATATAACTTTTCTCTGTAAGATTTAAAGATATTAATTTAAGATTAGAATCGATAAATACCTGCTTCAAGCTATCAGAAATTATATCTTGAACATCTATATTCTTCTTTAAATACCACAATGTAATCTCTTTCTGTTTTATCTGATTTTTTAAATCTATAATTTCATCAAAGACTTTTACCCTCTTCAAAAATTCTTCAGTTTTCAGTTCTATCTCTGTATCAAGCTTTTTTATCTCTTCTTGTAAACCCTTCATTTTATCTCTGTTTGGCACAAATATATATCTATAGTAAAAGAAATTTATAAAAAACCACAGCACTAAGAATAAGATTAATATCTCTCTAAGTCGTATGTTACCCACCTAAACCTCGCATCTTAACTTTTACATCGAAATGATAAAGTCCAGTTTCCTGTTTTGTAAGATTTGAAAAACCTCTTTCTACAATATTGTTATCCTCCTCCATCTTTTTATAATATTTATAAAACGATTGAGCATTCTTTGCTATACAATTTGCGGTTATAATACCTTCCCTATAGTCTATATTTTTGATTGTAATACCTTCTGTTGTTAAATTCAAGAATGTTATTAAGTCAATAAAAGCAGAATTTTGAACATTATAAATTTTATAGTATAGGTTTTCAGAAAGTGTAATTTCAGAAAATACTTTGTTATAACGCTGCTTTTCATCCTCAAAACCTTTTAATGATAGATTAATATCGTTAACCCTTTTCAAATCCATTTTCTTTTCATCAATTTTTTTATTATAAAAATATATATTAAATCGATCGATAACATAAAAAGATATAAGTGCAAATAGATTAAAAGCTAAAAATATAATCATACCCCTTATATATAAATACTTTTTTAAATCAAATCGATATTTAGATGGTATTAAATTTATATATTTAGTACTCATTGTTAAGCCCCAACCCTACCATCTCATCCAAATAGTTTAGCTTTCTGATATCAAAATCTATATTCACTTTGGCTAATTTCCCTATATTAACCTTTTTCACTTGCATAGCAAAGATTTCACTCCAATATCGATCCAAATCTGGAATATCTATACCCCTACCAGAAATAACAATTGATGAAACATTTTCACTTCTGTAAGTCTGAAAATAAAGATCCATCGTTCTTTGAACCTGTATAGTAAGTTTATCTACAGCATTGGTTATAGCATCAAGCTCTTTTTCATTCGTTTTATTTCTATCAAACCCTTTATCTACTAAAATATTTTCTGCACCTTCAATATCAAGAGACATTGCATTTGAGAAGAGATCTATGATATCGTCCCACCCCTCTTTCACATGTCTTTCAAGCATAATTTTATTATTCTTTAAAATAAACATTGTGGTATCAGTCCCACGAATATGAACATGTAGATAAAACTCTTCATCAGGAACCAATAATATAGAGCTTCTCATAAGTGAATCACAGTCTGTCTCAGCTGTAAGAAGTTTAAAACCGTTTTTTATCAGAGCCTTATATATTGTATCCGACAACTCTTTATAAATCATCACCGCATATACAATATTCATCTCATCAACTTCATTGACAGTATAGTCAAGATTATACTCACTTAATTCCACCATATAGGTTTCTTTAAGATGATCAAATATCTCTAATTTAATATCCTTAGATTTACCTTTGAAAGGAAGAATATCTTTAATGATATCCCTCATGGCAAAACAGATAAATGTATATCTATCTTTATCTGTATAATTTTTCAATTCGTTAGCAATAAGACTAATCTTATCAACATCATTAAAATCAAAACTGAAATAAGAAAAATTGATAAGTTCAACACCACCTTTAATCTTTTTAAACAAACCATGCTCAATCCTATCTTCACCAATAACGATGGAGTTTACAAACTTTAAAGACATATCATCAACTAGCCTTAAACATTTTTAAAGTCTCTAATTTGACTTTTAATCTAAATTTTAGTATATTATTATCTATTTGTGGTAAAGCTCTATTGTAATAATCAAATGCTTTACCAAACTCACCTAACTTCTCATTTAAAACAGCTTTGTTTATCAGTAAATAAGGGTCATCCCCTTCTATCTTTTCGAATATATTATAAGCACCTTTTAAATCACCATTATACATATAAATCTCTGCAAGCATACTACCTACAACAGGGTCACTGGGGTATTTTTTCATATACTCTTCAAAATAGTTTTTAGCTAATGCAATCTCTTTTGTAATCAACCATCTATAAATACCGTTATATTTAACCAGGAGATCACCATCTAAACCAACTTTTTTTAAAGCAGCTTCAAAACCAACATAATCCTCTTTTATAAGATAACTACTTAAAACATCACTTTCAGAGACCTTACTTTTATTTTTATACAATGTAAGCTTCTGGTTATAAAGCTTTTCCACATCAGAAACAGTTATCTTATTTACCACCTTCTCACTTTTTTTAAAATATAATTGATTTACAAAATAATAGGCAAAAATTATAACCACAGTAATTAATAACAAAATAACGCAAACATTATTAAGGGTAAATGATGAATATTTAGAGAAAGCACCATAATTAAATACAACAGATTTATCCGTTTTCTTAATTTTCTTCAATGCATTGGCAATTTCACTCATTTTTCACGCATTCCACTTTTTTGAATAATTTTTCACTGTTATAAACATACCCGGTTGTTCCGTTGTACCTAACATCTAACCATTGTAGATCATTAGAATAATCAATTATATATAATTTTTCCCCCTTTTTCACTACTTTAATTACATAACTTTTCATATTGGGCTTAACCCTCATATTAACATTTTTAATCATCTCTATACATCCTGGTTCGGTACTTTTATCTTTTAATTTAATATCTTCATCATTGGCTGAAATATTTGCTTTTGTTCCATTATCTCTTAAATCTACTGTAGTATTATCAACCTTCTCAACTCCATCAACCTTATCAACAATATTAACTTCATTATCCGTTGCTAATAAATCACTCTTTGTCAAGTTATCATAACTTACCTTTTTCAGTTCTCCCACATCTTTTTTATTTAAATAATTAATCCCCAAAAAACCTACCATAAATAAAATCAAAATCAAAATTATAATGTAAGACCATCTGAAATTTATACCCTTAGCATTTTCTAAATAATACTCTTTAGCAGCCCTTTCAATCATTTTTTTCGAAACTTTCTTACTTTTTTCGGCATAAGCTATTAGAAGAGCTTTATCACAAATCTGATTTATCTCCCTTGGATTTCCTTTTGTAAGTCTATGAATCTCTTTTATTGCCGAAGAATCAAAAATATATTTTCTTATTTTAGCGGCTACACTTATCCTATGGATTATATAATTTTCTGTATCTTCATAGCAGAAATTATTTAATTTACCCCTTACAGCAATCCTTTGATTCAACTGTCTAAGTTCATCTTTTAATAAAAGCTTTTCAAGCTCTGTCTGACCCACCAAAAGAATCTGAACCAATTTTTCATTTTCAAGCTCAATATTGGATATCTGCCTGATCATTTCAATGGACTCAAATGTCAAATTTTGAGCCTCATCCACCACTATCAAAGCATTTCTTCCACTTTTATAATTCTCTATAAGAAAATCAGATAAAACATTATAAAGATCCCCTTTATTTAAGCATAAAGAAGTATCTATACCGAAATCTTTAGTTATTGTATATAAAAGCTCTTCTGACGATAAAAATGGATTTAATATAAAAGATGATGCAGTATTTTTCAGATCCCTCAAAAGAAATCTTATCAATGTAGATTTCCCCGTGCCAACATCACCAACAAGGGTCAAAAAACCTTTTCTATCCTCTATACCATACTTTAGTAGTTCAAGAGCAGTTTCATGAACAGATGATAGATAAAAATAATCTGGATCTGGAGTTATTTTGAACGGTTCTTCCGTAAATCCAAAATATTCACAATACATCAATCAACCCTAAATTTCGTTTCTATTTTTCTTTTCATCTCCCCTGCTCTACCTATGGAAATAACTTCCACTACCCTTACAGGTGGAAACGTAGCTGAATCATCTATAATCGTTTTAACTTCAATATTAATAGTCCCGGAATCCAATTTATAAAGATAATTACCATCAGTTAAGTTCTTTGCCATTGCTATTTCAACACCACTTTCTGCGAGAAAAAATGCCTTGGTGGAATTCAATTCTTCAGCCGAACTTATATTTTCCCCAGACAACATATTGACAAGGGTTACACCTATAAATGAAAATATTATAAGCATGAATATTGCATATATCAAAGTAGCTCCTTTCTTATTAACAAAAATGAACAGGTTCAACCTCCATCACGGTGTATTTCGTATATGAACCTTATGCTTATAAGGTAATTTAACATTATTTTTACTCATTTCTAAAGAAATGTCAATAAGTTGATCATTAATGAAATAACTTTTTTCATCATATTTAAAAGAGATATACCCAATATGCTTGAATAGTACCATACAATTTTCATCTACAGGATAATTTGTGAAAACTTTTGAAGAACATCTCAATACTGCATTGCCAGATTTTTTAAAAGTAACCACCTCATCAATAATATAAAATTTATTCATAGGAGAATCTGCAACAATACTCTTACACAATGTAATATTATCTGTATTGTTATCTATTCTATAAACCCTTGAACTGTTGTCACCGATATTACAATATGATGAAGTATAAATCTGATGAACATTTGTGTTATAAATAGAAATTTTATCGTCAATATTAAGAGTTACGCCACTTTCTTTAACCTCTATTTTATTTTCACTAAGTCTATCATAAAAACTTCCACTTTTAAACTTTACAAAGGTAATCGTCTGATTATCGTTTAACACTATCGAATTGGGTATAGATTCCCTAAACTCCCTATCCATCCTTTCAACGCCAAACTTAGCCTCATAAAAAAGATAGAAAAGATTGCGGGCATCTATATAACCATTGAAAACAATCGACAACAAGCCAACCCCAATACTGCTAACAATACCAAGAAGTACAATCACAATAACCATCTCAATAAGGGTAAATCCATTTTTCACAGCTTTTGTCATAAAAAGTTAAAAATTCCCCTTTATATATTTAAGAGTATATTTCTCATCTTTATTATACTTCTCATAGGAAACGCTCACGGTTATAAGTTTCAAATCAGTAGGAGAATCGCATTTTTCAACTATACTATTGTTATCCATTGTGGCATAGGAGATCTTTATCTCAACTTTATAACCAGGTGTAACTCCAAAATCTCCACTATCATAAGATGTGGTAGCACAAGGACAAGCACTCCCTGAGGAACATTTTACAAAATCATCTATATCATCAAAAGTATTAATATTATCAGAAGACTCCTCTCTACCTATATTTGCCAGATTCAGAGAGATAGTTCCATTATCTGAGAAATATGTATCGTTATCCCAGTATTTTCCATATATCTCCTCCATCACAGCCTGAGCAACCTGTACACCTTTAAGCCTCAATGTAGGGTCATATATTTTTCCAAGAGTGTTATAAAAAAGAACAAGGATACCAACCACCCCCACAGAAAATACAACGATAAATATCACTATCTCAATTAATGTAAAAGCTCTTTTCACCTAAATTCATCTCCTAACTTATACATTCATCATCTCTATACTTTCCCAGTCATTGCAAGTAAAGCGAAGCAATCTCATTATAACATTCACCATTGAACATTGTACTTTTAACCTCTCCCTTCCCTACTCCACTCCACCGGCAGGGTTTATCATCACCTTACCATTGCCAAAGGTAATTGTAATATTGTCATTAATAAGATTATCATTCTTACTATCGTTATCATTATCCGGTCTACCCAGATAGTCAAAATAAAACTGTGTATAGTTACTCGAAATACCCACAGAAGTATTTACAGGATTTTCCCCGCCTGGTAGATTCACTACTTTACCCTCTTCATCTTTTATAGTATAACTTTTACTACCCAGCTCCACTCTCCAACCACCTCCTACCACCATCGATTTATGCTGAGCATATCTAATATTTGCAATAAAACTATTCTTTTCTGTCTCCTCTTTGAAATCACCAATAGATACCTTAGGACCCACAATCATGGCAATTATTCCAACCAACAGTATTATTATAACCAACTCCACCAATGTAAACCCTTTCATCTACACATCCATGAAACCTCTACCATCAGTCTCCCACTTCTCATTTCTCACCTACACCTACAGATGCACCTATATGAGACTGCCACGGATTTATCCAGAAACTTCACAGTGACTTTTATTTGTCATTGCGAGCGAAGCGAAGCAATCTCATTGTAATATTCAACATCTTACCTCTCACATATCACCTTTCACATACACATACACTCACATTGAACTTCAAACATTCCACCTCACAACCTTATCAACCATCTTAACCTTATCCTCAATCTCCACCCACCTTTCACCTACTTCGCCGGTACTTCTTTCCAGTAAAGCCTTTTATTCTTCTGATTATATATTCCAAAAGTAGCCGTTCCCGGAGTAGCAAACATAGAGTCATTAAATTGCAGGTAATTAAATCCATTGAGATTCAACTTCACACTACCATTTTTATTCTGTCCGGGGGCTATAAGCACCAATCTATAATCACCATTAGCATTCTTATATATACTTTCCAGATTAGTTGAATTAGGGGTTAAATTTCCTGTCCAGTCGGATAATGTAAAATCAGTTATATTAAACACAGTTACATTATCATTAGAGTTAAGCATCCATTTACTGCTATTATCATAGTATAGTAAATACCCCTGCAGAGTTAGAGGTAGATTGGACGGTCCATAACCATCTTTTATATCAAAAAACCCATACCTCAATTCTATAGTATTATTATCATTAATCGACATCTTATCATCAGAAGTTACCCCATCACTATCAACAGGCTTTATCTGAATTATCGGAAACTTCGGTATGATAGGGGTTACTGGTCTATCGAATATGAACTTAGCAGTTACATTTGCTACTCCATCAACCCAGGCACTGCTGATAATATTTTGAATAAACTGTAAGTTATCGGTATTGGTAAAATGATAAGATAAATTATCGTTTAAGTTGAGCTTAGCAAAATCGCCTGAATAGTTCTTCGTAACACCACCAGACTTATTCAATGCAGAAAATTTAAAACCACTTACAGTAACATTATCCTGTCCAAAATATGTAAAATTATTTACAGCATTAATAACAGTACCATATTCACTACTACCAAATTTATAGGGATAAAACCTACCGATATTTTGAGATACACCTGTAATGTTATACCCTGTTCCTAAATAATTATTATGCACAACATTAAACTTAATAATCCCCACTTCACTATAAGTCTGATTATCTATACTCGACTCACCATAATTAAATGTAAATTTCCCAACCCCTATATTTCCATAATTCCCGCCAGATGGGGCAACAAGTTCATGGTAAATATCGGCATTTATATTATTGAAGTTCGGTGTTAAATTATTGTTAGATAAATCTGTATCTGTATCACTCTCCCAGCATACCGCTTTTGCCTTCAAATTAAATTCTTCACCAGCCTTTTTAAATAACGAACTATCGGCACCATTTTCAGCCTCCCAGTTTGGAGTGTTGGTATATACATAAAATCCATATGGTCTGAAAGTCGCCTCATCACTACCAGTAGCTTTCACTGTTCCATTATCAAAACTCGCCTTAATAAGAATCTTCCCAGCATCGTTATACTTAATTCTAAAATTTGATTCACCATTATTATTAAAATTTAGGTTAATTGTACTATCTAAAGCTGTTCCATTTATCAATGGTTTTGTGTTATACGGGTTTACATCAGGTTCTATATAACCATATGAAAAAGATATAGGAAGAGTTTTATTTTGAAACGCTGGGACACACTTATGTGTATAATCATCTTTCCTCACGGCTTTAATAACTACATCCTGTTCTTTGCAGGAATAATCGTTTTGAATATCAAACACAAACCCTGAATCATAAAAAGTTATATTACATGTTTCAACACCTGATGAAGTATTAATACATTTATATTGATAATTACTCGTTGGTGCTGGATTCATATTCGTCAAAGATAAAGTCACCGTTGCTGGAGTTTGTTGAACCACAGAAGCAGTTGTAGAACCTGTAAAGGTATAATTACCAATACTACTACTATCCTTATTTAAAATCACCTTAGCACTGGATGAATATGTCTGAGTACAATTATCATCTACACAAGCTTTTATAGTCACATTTTCAGGCTGACATGTAAGCCCAATTCCATCATGTTCTATACGGTAATGGTTAACACCACCAACTTGTCCTAAATCACCACAATATCTTGCTTTGATAACTAAATTATCAAGTTTATGGAAATTAGTAACACTTCCAGTAGATCCAGTTATACTAAATCTAAAATTATCTGGTGCTTGGGCATTTTGCGTTATATCTCTCCAATTAATTAGTGTCTGATAACCAGAGCCTGTATTTCTCTCAACTTTTATTAATGTTCTGTTATCTCTTGTATCAAGAGTGATTTTATATTTATATCCAGGTCCTGGATTTGTATTGGAATCTATTTCCGGATTCAAGGTTGTGGTACCTGTAAGATAAGCATAACCGGTTTGTCCATTGCCTCTTCCTCTAACAGCCACTGAATCGTTTATAAAACCTTGTCCACCATTATGACAAAAACTATAATGTGAAAAATTACCCCATTCATCAATCCCTACCCCGATCCAACCACCTGCAAAACCTGCCTCACCACATATATTAGCATATCCTAAAGAAGCACCATAACCACCAGCAACTGGCTGAACAGATGCATCAGAAAATACAATCGTCATACCATCAGCACCACTTGCATTAGGGTATGCAAAATGGTCAAACTCCACTTCTATATAATTGTTATTAGCTGGAAATTTCCCCTTTAATGTCACTCCTGTTGCTATATAATTATTTCTATCAGTTAAATAAAGTTTATCCCCATCAACTGTTGGTGTAAAATTTCGCCTTCTTATTATCTCCCATAAACTTCCCAACTGTGAACGATTGAAGTTGTCGGTAAAACATACCGGTAATCCCCCACAAAATGGTAAAGGAGAATTATCATTTATATTGTTGTAAGTATAATTACCAGAGTGTCCATCCCAATAGTTTCCTGTCCAATCATAACCTTTTTCTTTTGACCAGGCTAAATATTGTACACCTGATGCGGAAAAGAAACAATTATTGTTTATTTTAATACTCGATGGATTAGTTATTACATCTACCTTCAAAGCATATTTATAGTTCGTAGAGTTAGTTTTAAATATATTACCAGTAGCTGTAAATGTAATCCAATCAGAAGTACCTAAATAAAAAGCATCATCATTTTCGCTTGTAAAATTTGAGTTTTTCACAGTAATGGGATTTATCCAATATTTTGAGAAGTAGACAGATTGTAGATATGAGTTGATGGTAATATTATCGAGTGTAATTGAACCAGTAGTATTATTAAAAACAATACCTTTTGATTTTGTATTTATTGTTGAGTTGGTAATATTGAGTCCTCCCCAGATAGATTGAAAAGTAATACCATCACGATTTGTCTTTATATTTAAATTAGACATAGATGCACCATTAGTGATAGTGTTAAAAACAATTCCTCTCCCCAAATCTGTTTTAATATTAATATTATCTACATTAACTCCTCCATTTATACTTTGTACAACAGTAACAGCATCATAACCTGAGAAAAAGTTAGAGTTTTTAATTTCCAAACCACCATTTATTTCACCATCAATATACACACCAGATAAACTCTTAAAATCACTACCAGTAATTTTTAATCCATAATGAATGTTTTTTAGACTTGTCGCATAATTTTGGCCGCCATAAATTGACACATTATCTAATATCATTCCATTATTTATATTACCTGACATTATAAATGGAACTTTTAAACTATTTTGTGGAATTTGAATTTTTACATTTTTTATAGATAATTTATTAAGACTGCTAATTATATTTAGTCCATTTCCACGAACATTTTCATTTATAATATCACCATCAAGAATACTCAAGGCACCTATATAGGAAATTACTCTAATAACATCTTTATTTCCCTGTGCATTTTTTTTAATCGTAATTGATTTGATTATTATATTATTATTCCAATTTGAGAAAGTGATAGTTTCTTTACCATTTGAATCATTTATGATAGTAACTTTAGATTTATCGTTTGCAAAACTTCTAATGGTTAAATTATTTTTATTACTAATATTAATACTTTCGCTATAATTACCATTACAAATTACAACTTCATCACCACTGCTTGCTGCATTGATTGCATCTTGAATTTTGGTATAGTTGGGTCCTCCTGTACCACAACCACCAACCCACCTTGTAACCCCCCAAGCTTGAT
>JAINCL010000092.1:0-1901 GCA_036574145.1 Deferribacterales bacterium
CTACATCTCAAAGAGAGCGAGTTTCGGTTTAACAACCGAAGCCTCTCTGTAGAGAAATTTTACAAGCTATTATTAAAACTAATGAGAAAGGGGTCGGTGGAGTGAAATATTCTACTCTAGACCCTAAGCTTATATCGCTCTTGTAAAGCTATTTGGCACGACACAAAAGATAATGCAAAAAAGGAGGTTGTTGTAGGCTCGGGTGAGCCTCAACTAATCCTCGAGGGAAGCTTTAAGAGCGGAACAGAGGCAAAAATAAAAGCAGAGGCAAAGCTTCAAAAAGCAAACCGAGGGATAAAATCAGGCTCATTTTCATGTGCCGGTGTTGAGATATATGCAGGCGGCAAATTGACTCTTATTAATACGATAGGAGGCGAAGACGACGGAACTTACAGCATAAAAAGCGTAAACCACACATTTTCATCAAACGGCTGGGAAACATCCGTAGAATTTGAGAACTAACTAAGCAAGAAGCACACCCTCAACTCCCCATGACTGCTTTGACTATATCGGCATTTGCGGAGAGCTTATCAATCTGCCAAAAATTAAAGGTTAGAGGCTAAAAAATTCTCATTTTTTACATTGAGGTGAAAAGTGAGAAAAACTTTCACGAAAAAAGTGAGAAGTGTTAGTTCTTTCATTATAAAATCTTATAAAATAATCTACATGATATCTTACGTCTTCTATGTACCTAAATCTGTAGTCGTTCTAATACTCATATTTTATCGTCTTAAAAAACCTCTCTATCCTTTTATTTCTATTATTATAAAAAATTTCTTTTTTTAAAGTCTCCAATAGAATTTGTCTCTTAATTTATGGGGGTCATTATATGAAACAATGGCAAAACAAAAGAGCAATCATCCTGAAATTGATATTAATATACATCAATAAATACCAGATATCATCCAAAAAGCTCAGTTAATAGTGCAGGATCGTATCAATACCTTTATTTCTTTAAGGATACATAGCAAGATATATTATATATTTTGGTGCTATAAAATCAACAAAAACAGGCAACGTAAATTTCCTCACATCCATAAGGTTAGCAAGTAAATTTATATAGATAAAATCGAAAAGAAAGGTAGGTTTTAAAAGATGAATTAGGGCTGCACCTGGTAGTCCTGTGGGGTATATGCAGCGGGTTCCCATTCATCGCTGAAAGAGATAATACCTCTTGTGAGTTTGCACCCTTTGGGGCTTCAACTCCCCTTTTAGAGCCAAACACTCCCTCAGCAATCTCCCAGGAGATTCTTTACCATATACCTTTAATATTATTTTTACCATATAGAACAAAAGGTGCCAACTGATCATGATCAACATCACCATTTTGACGACAGAGAAGTCAGGAAGAAGCTCAATGCCATCTCAGATAAGTTCAAAGACATACGACCAGTTATGCTTGAGATTGCAGGCATCTTGCACAATTATAAAATAACCCCATAAACTATGAAAAAAAACTTATAGGATACTTTAAAATAATTGGTACTTGTCAAAAACATATTTACCACTTTTTTTATTAATAATTTAATTAAGTGGTTTACCATGTTATCTATAGTGAACCGATAGCTATCATCACATTTCCAAACCTTAATACATGGATTCACCTAATACCATTTTAGATTTGAATCCTCTAACAATCTCAATAAATTCTTCATCTTTAATTGCTGGTAATTGAGAATATTTTTGTTTACTTTTCTCCATATTATTCTCCCCTTCTCTGTTAACACAAAAATGGTAAATATGTTTATACCTAACTACGAGAAAGTTAAAAAAACTATTGACATTTTTTTATAATTATTATAATTTAAAATTATTAAAAACAAACAGGAGGACAATATGTCAGAAATTACTAACATGCCACTTTTAGGAGATGATTTCCCTAATATGAAAGTACTTACAAC
>JAINCL010000016.1:0-2712 GCA_036574145.1 Deferribacterales bacterium
GTCCTATAAAATCAAGTCCACTAATATGCAAAAATAAAAAATAATCACACTTTGTCTCTTCAACAATCTTCTGCCCCAGATAAACAGATTCATCTTTGGCAAAATAAGATTTATCAATCCCATCGTTCTCCAAAAAACCTAAGTTCTGTTTTGAATATACATAAAAAGTTTTATAGCCAACCTTTTTCGCATCATGGAAAATTGTATCAATGCTGACTTTACGATCTCCTATTTTCCAGTTATTAAAATTATAACCGCTCTCTTCTGGAGATTTTCCCACCACCATTGCAGTATGATTAATGAGAGTTTTCGGTGGAGTTTCACTTTTACCATTTAAAGAATAGACGCCTTTACCCATCAGATAAAGTATATTTTTAGGTTTTGCAAGGGATATAGCATCAGGATGCAAAGCATCTATAGATATTACCACAACGGTTCTCGGCTCAGTAGCCAGGAGACATAGTGGTATAAGAACTAATATTAGAACCAAAAATATTTTTTTTAACATAGCTCAACCTAATTATTTGGTAAATTCCGTAATCATCTTTTTTATTTGTTCAACATTAGGTAAAGGTTTCCCTACATGAACCACAACCTCATCGATAGCAATTCCCGGAGTCATCATAACATACTTAGAAATCTGTGAAATATCCTTTACATACTCAATAGTAATATCAGTACGACCCAACTCTTCCACAGCTTGTAAAACTGACCTGTAAACCAATTCACAATTTCTGCAGCCTGTACCAAGCACTTTAATATTCATATAATCCTCCATATATTTTTTATAAAGAACCAAATATCAAACCAGCTATTGTAGACATCACTACAACCAATATCACATAAACCAACATTTTTTTAGTACCTACAATCTGCCTAATAACAAGCATACTTGGTAAACTAAGAGCTGGTCCAGAAAGCAACAAAGCAAGTGCTGGACCTTTCCCCATACCTGCACCCATCAAACCTTGTAAAATAGGAATCTCTGTAAGGGTTGCAAAATACATAAAAGCTCCCACAAAAGAAGCAAAAAAATTAGCTTTTAATGAATTACCACCCACTAATTTTTCCACAATATATGATGGTATAACAGAATTATCAAGCCCCGGCCTTCCCAAAAGAAATCCTGCAACAAAAACACCTATGAAAAGTAGCGGTATAATCTGTTTCGAAAACACCCATGTTTCTTCAATCCAGGCAACCCTTTCCTCTTCATCAAACCATCTAAAGACAATAACCAACAAACCGATAAACGATACAAAAACAAGGTACCACTTAATACTATAAATAGCAGAAAATAATGTTCCAAAGTTCTGTGGCTTCGCCCATGTAGCAAATATCAATATCCCCACCAAAGACAGAAAAAAAAGTATATCTTTGTATAATGGTCTACCCTCAGATAAATTTTGCATTTTTTTAACAGATTCAAGCCTAACTTTATCACCTTTCTTAAAAAATAACTCCATCAATAAACCTATTATAATAGCTAATCCAATAGCACCTACAGCCCTTGCAATCCCTATACCTAAACCCAATACCCTTGCAGTAAGAACAATAGCAAGTACATTAATGGCTGGTCCTGAATATAAAAATGCTATTGCAGGCCCTATACCAGCACCTCTTGAATATATACCTGCAAACAGAGGTAAAACAGTACATGAGCAGACTGCCAAAACAGTTCCAGATACAGATGCCACAAGATAAGAAAGAATCTTTTTTGCTTCACTTCCAAAATATCTCAAAACAGATGCTTGGGAAACAAACGTAGAAATTCCACCAGCAATAAATAACGCTGGGATCAAACAGGTAATAGTATGCTCTCTAACATAAGATTGGAGCATCAAAAACCCTTCAATAATTGCCCCTTCAATTTTAGGATTTGAAAAATCAACCCAGAAAAAGATGACAAATAACCCTACCATATAGATGAACTTCTTCTTTTCCGACATAACTCACCTCATATTTCTATAAATACAGAAATATAGTAATGCGATGACCACCATTTGTCAAGACATTTTTTTAATTTTTTTGGAGCCATCATGCTGATTTACTCTCTTCTACTTCTACATGACTACTTGCTGTACTTGGCTCTAAATATCCTAAACTCTGGTGTATTCTTCTTTCATTATAAAATCTTATAAAATAATCTACATGATATCTTACATCTTCCATGTCATTAAATCTGTAGCCGTTCAAATACTCATATTTTATCTTCTTAAAAAAACTCTCTATACTTGAAATAATAATCCTCTTATTTCTATTATAAAACATTAATTTTTTTAAAGTATCCAATAGAATTTGTCTCGTAATTTATGGAGTCATTATAGCAGATAGATTGACTTGTCAATAAAAATATGTTAAAGTTTTTTATGAAAAAAATTGTTGAAATCTTCAAGGTTTTAGGTGAAGAAAACCGTCTTAAGATAACGTTAATCTTGAAAGAAAAACCTATGTGCGTTTGCGAAATAAAAGAGGTACTTGACATAGCCATGTCAACACTATCAGCTCATCTCAAAATCTTAAAATTAGCAGGAGTTATAGAAGATTATAAAAGAGGCAGGTGGATAGAATACAGGGTTTCAAATAACCCATTAATTGAAACCCTCATCAAAGAAATCCAGAAAGAACTAATATCAGATAACAATTATTTAGAGATCATCAACAAGGCAAAAAATACTCAAATACTTCCCCGTTAACCTAACTCTATATTCT
>JAINCL010000093.1:0-2964 GCA_036574145.1 Deferribacterales bacterium
GGCTTTTGAGATCGGAAAAACCATTAAGAATTTATGGCCCGCCAGGATTCATAGGTAATGTAAAAGGTAAATTGGCAGGATACACCTGGAATTTGATTAAAAGCTATCCGTTGACAATTGAGGTATATGAACTGGGGAAAAATAGGGTTAAAAAAGCTATTTTCGCCTCTTGTGAAGGGTTTAAAGTAAGGTATGAAGATTGTGGGGATAAAATTTTAAACATTGACGATGGTTTTACTGTAGAATACTGTTTTTTTGATCATAATACTACATCTGTAGGATATAGAATAAAAGAGCCGGAGCTGATAAAGATAAATAGAGATAAATTGGATAATTTAGGTATAAAGGCGGGGAAATGGCTATCAATCTTAAAAAACTCCCTTTTTAATGGTAATCGAGATGGGGACATTTACATAGAAGATTTAGATAGAGCTTTGCCGATAAAGTACCTTGAAGAACAGATTGTGGAATATCATAAAAGTCAGGATATCACATTCATTACTGATATTGCGCCCACATATGATAACTTTAAAAAAGCTATCGATTTTGCAAAAGATTCACATATTCTACTTATAGAATCTATGTTTATGAAAAAAGATTTTTTACATGCAATTGAAAAGAGTCACCTTTTGATACCTATGGCAAAAGAGATTTTTAGACTTTCTGGAAGCAGATATGTAAAGTTCTTTCATTATGCACCAAAATATGATAAAATTAAAGAAGATTTTTTTAGAGAGTTAAGAGAAGAGATTCAGGATAATATCATTTAATGAAGTTTTTATACTTTTGTACTAATATTTGGGAGTAATTATGGAAGAGTTGAGTAAAAGTCTCGAAGATTATTTAGAAATGATATTGATGTTAAAAAATGAATTAGGGGCTGCTCGTGTAACAGATATAGCAAATAGGTTAAATGTAAAAAAACCCGCTGTGACAAACGCTTTGAAGCTACTTTCTGAAAAAGGTTATATAATATATGAGCCTTATAAAGAGATTATTTTGACAGATAAGGGTAGGAAAGTGGCTGAATTTGTATTAAACCGTCATAAAATTATATCAGATTTTTTTGTCAAGATTCTGGATCTTCCTGAAGATATTGCCAATGAAGATGCTTGTAAGGTTGAACATGTTATTAGCGAAAAAACTTTTGAGAAACTATCTTTATTCTTGAAATATATCCTTCAATCTGATATCAAATGTATAGATATAGAAAAATTTAAAAGTAAAAATGCTGATTAGATGGGAAATAAAAAGGTAATTTTAAAATGGTTTGTGCTGCCTTGGTTTGTCTTTTTGTTAGCTGCGATATTGGTGTTTTTAATGAGTAGGAAACCTAATTATAAATTAACCAGATATCCTGATCTGTCTAATGTGCCTGTTGATGAGCTTGTGCTTCTCGATTATAAAAGGAGTGTTTCTGAAGGAGTGAAGGTATCTGAGAATTACCCTTTTTACAAAAAAGGGGTTAATAGAATTGGAGTTTTATTGATCCATGGTTTTACAGCCTCCCCTTATGAGATGAGGGAACTTGCTAATTTTCTAAATAGCAAAGGGTATAGCGTTTATAATTCAAGAATAGTTGGGCATGGTTCTAAATCAGAATATCTTGATAAATTAAGCTTTAAAGATTGGTACGATTCTTTGAAGTATGGGTATTTTACCTTGAAGAATAGTTGCGATAAAATTATAGTTATTGGTCAATCGATGGGTGGTTTGTTGGCAGTTAACATTTCAAAATATAACAAAGTTGATGGATTAGTGCTCCTTGCGCCATCATTTAAGATTCTTGATAAGAGATTCCCTTTCGTTTCTATAGTGCAATATTTTATCGATAGTGTTGATAAAGAATATTCTGAAACTAGTAAGCTTAATGATTATTATTATGATAAAAGATCTGTTAAAGGTATGGTAAATTTAAAATATCTAATGGGTTACACATGGTCTAATGGTATAGATATAAAAATTCCTTTATTAATTATACATTCAAAATATGATGATGTGGTTGACATTAATGGTTCCAAAAGTTTTTTTGAAATTTATGAGGGGAAAAAGGAGTTTTTTGTGATTGAAGATGAAAAGGTGAAACATATATTATCAAGCAGCTTAAACCCTAGGAAGGATGTTGTTTTTGAAAAGATATTAGAATGGTTGGAGGCGTACAATGTTAAAAAGTAAAAAGATAGGATTTATAGGTTCAGGTAACATGGCAACAGCTTTAATTAAGGGGATTTTAAAAGCTGAGCTCCTTGAAGCTGAAAATATTTATGCAAGTGATGTGGATATGGAAAAGCTGGAAGCTTTAAATAATGAGTATGGTATAAACATAATTTTTAAAAATAATAAGAAACTTGTTGATGATGTTGATATAATAATTTTGGCGGTAAAACCTCAAATAATGGGGAAAGTGCTCAATGAGATTAGTGATAGAATAAACGATAATAAACTTTTGATATCGATAGCAGCTGGTATCTCTTCAGAATTTGTTGAAAATGCTTTGGGTAAGAAGGTGAGGTTCATAAGGACAATGCCTAATACCCCTGCACTTGTTCTTGAAGGTGCAACAGGGGTGGCTGCTGGGGAGTATGCTACAGAAGATGATATTAAAATGGCTATGTCTATATTTTCTGCAGTGGGACTTGCTGTATTGGTTGATGAAACTCAGATGGATGCAGTTACAGGATTGTCTGGTAGTGGACCAGCTTATATCTTTATGATAATTGAGGCTTTAAGTGATGCAGGTGTTAAGGTAGGTTTGTCAAGGGATATTTCAATGAAATTGGCTGCTCAAACTGTTTTGGGAGCTGCAAAGCTACAGATTGAAACTAAGATGCATCCCGGCACTTTGAAGGATATGGTTACTTCTCCAGGTGGTACAGCTATTGCGGGTATTCATACTCTTGAACAGGGAGGACTTAGAACAACATTGATAAATGCTGTTGAAACTGCAACAAAAAGGTCGATTGA
>JAINCL010000094.1:0-10345 GCA_036574145.1 Deferribacterales bacterium
AGTTCATAAATATATGCCAGGTTTTGTAATCTGTCATATGAGTTGGTCCATTGGTTTGTGTGGATTCCATCCTAAACTCTTTGCATTATTAACAAAAGGATTTCCATCAAACTATTGAATAGTATAAGATACATTTGTTCCTAATGGGTAGGTTAGGGTTAACATATATTTTATACCTGGTGTTAAATTATTTACTTTAAAAACCTGAAAATATGAATTTTTATTGCCAAAAGATGCAGGTATTGGTTGAGATTTTATAGTTGATATATTGTATGATTTATTTAATTCGAGGGTCGTAATATTGCCTAAATGGGTTGATTGTTTATTTGGAAGATCCTGTGTCAATATTCCACTATCTACTAAGTATATATGCCCAACCAAACCGAAATCGTAGTCAAATAGTTCACCTAACCTGTTGAATACAAAGCCACGCCCCCAGATGTTTATATGACTGTTATCCGGTAATAACCCTTGACTTATAGATTGTATTACAATACCAGAGTTTTCGTTAAACCCTTTTGCAGTCCATCCTAAGTGAGGATTGTAGGTAACTGTGTATGTTTCACCAGCTTTAATTGTTCCCATAGGGTCCCTATCGAAGAGCCAACCTTCATCATTGAATTTTTTAGATGCCTCATCAAAAACAACATTAAAAGGCTTTCCAGATTTTATATGGCTCAACCAGTCAATGTTTTGTTGGGAAGGTGGTAGCACTGACTGTTTATTCCCTACTGTTATAACCTGACTTTTTGCAACGACGTTGAAACCACCTGATGGCCAATTAAGAAATAGTCTTAATTCATAGTTACCAGGTTTATTAGGTGCTTTAAATGTTAATGTGCCAGAAGATTGCCCTTTTAGATATTGCCATTCCCCATATTATTCATTGGTTGCACCGACTTCATATAAAGATATCCAATCTGTTGCGGATGCAGGATATATACCAGAAAATGCGATTACTATATTTTCGCCAGGTGAATAGGTAGCCCTATTTACTGTAATGGTTGGATAGGCGAATAGATCCATTTGAACTATCAGTATAAAAAAGATAGTTATCAAAACTGTTTTTAAATAATTATTTCTAATCATTTCACACCTCCTTTCAGTATAGATATTTTAATTTTAAAAAGGGAAAAAAATAATACAATAAAAAGTTAGTCAAAAATTACAACAAAATTTAAAATATACAATATAATAACCTCCCCTAACTCTATCAAAAAACCTATCGTATCACCTGTCCAGCCACCAAGATGTTTTTTAAGTAGGATTAGGTATGATATGACGATAAAAAAAATAACTCCAATCAATAAAATAGCATATTTTATATTTAAAAATAGAGCTAAAAGCAGTGGCAAAAAGAGAAATGGTAAATCTATATTTCTATAATTTAAATTATTAAAAAAACCACCTGTTCCCTTTTCTCTGAGATATGGTAGGTGTTTCATAATAAAAAATGGAGGGATGCGGGATGCAGATATAGCAAGTATGACAGTTATAGGGTCGATATATTTAAAAAGTTCTACCTTTATAATAAGTAATAAAAAAACAGAGATGGCTCCCATAACACCTATTCTACTATCTTTCATAATGATAAGTTTTTCTTCGGTGGTTCTATGGGAAAAAAGGGCATCGGCGGTATCTGATAGCCCATCAATATGCAATGCTCCAGTTAATAGTATTGTTGAAATTAGAGCTAAATACTCTTTCATAAATAGTTCTGATTTTAATATTAAAAAAGGTATAATTGATATAATCAAGCCAACAATAGGGAAATAAAAAACCGCTCTTTTGGTATCATAATTCTTTAAATTAACTTTTATTATCGTCAAAAAAGATAAAGCTGTTAAAAATGGGGTGATTATTTTCATAATCCTATATCAGCAAATGTCCCTACATTGTTAAACATATTGGCTGCCTGTTTGATTATAGATAGAGCAAGCACTGCACCAGTTCCTTCCCCTAAACGAAGGTTTAGGTTTAAGATCGGCTTTAGAGCTAAGAAATCGAGCATCTTTATATGACCAGGCTCTTCTGAACAGTGTCCTGCAATCATATAATCTCTGGTAATCGGATTTAAAAGATAAGCCAGAAGTGCGCCAGCTGTGGAAATAAAACCGTCTATGATGACAGGTTTTTTATTGTAAGCTGCTGCCAATATCAAACCTGCTATTGCTCCTATTTCTGCTCCTCCTACCTTTGATAGTATATCTATGGGATCTTTTGGATCGGGGTTATGCAGTTCTAACCCTTTTTTAATTGCCTCTATCTTTATTCTTAAGCCTTCATCATCAAGACCTGCACCTTTACCTGTCATCAGTTCTAAATCGTTGCCTGTTACCACAGCACCTATTGCTGCAGATGGGGTTGTGTTTCCTATACCCATTTCACCGGTGATGATGATATCGAGTTTTTCTTTTTTAATGAAATGGTCAGCAACCTCAAAGCCCACTTCAATGGTTTTTATAGCTTCATCAACAGACATCGCCCTTTCTTTGGTAAAATTTTTTGTACCAAAAAGAACTTTTTTTGATATAAAGATATTTTTTATCGGTTTATTGAAATCTGTCTGCGTAAATTTAGACCCTACATCCACAAGGATAACATTTACATTCTCTTTTTTAGCAAGAACTGAGACAGTTGCAAGGTCGTTTAAAAATGAATTAAACATCAATGTTGTAACCTTTTGAGGGAATGGTGATACACCCTCTTCCACCACTCCATGATCTCCAGCCATCACAAATACAGCAGATCTTTCAACTACAGGTTTATCTGTGGAATAGATACTACAAAGCTGTTCTGCTATTTCATGTAGTCTACCCATTGCCCTTGGGGGCATAAGTAATTGTGCATTACGATCTTTTCCTTTTTGTAAAAACTCTGCAGAAGGTTTTTCTATCTTGACTAAGATATCATTTAGCATTTTTCCTCCTTAATCGATTTTATAATATTTTATATTTTTGTATGCTGATTTTAGTTTGTCCATGATGAAACTGTAGGAGTTTTTGTCATGATTTTTTATACATTTTGAACAGTCTTTTATATTGTATACCATGGAATAATCGCCTCCACAGTCTTTAAAGAAGTATAGAGGGCAATAGCAGAAGAGGCAGTTTTGATTTTCAAGCTTATGGCATGGGTAGTAATCACAATTTTTATTACTAAAATGCTGAAAACTATTTTTAGATACTTTAATGAAGGATGGTTGACCTGATATCATAAAAATTACCTCATCTGCTAAATCAGCTATTTTCTGGTTGAGTATCCCCAAAATGTTAATATATCTCCTTGTCAATGGATCGTGAGGGATCACACCAAGACCGATTTCGTTGGTTATTATGACTATATTGTTATCAATTTGTTTTATATACTCTATAAAATTATCAATCTCCTTTTCTATGTCTTTTTTATAGTAAAAAAGGTTATTAAGCCACATGGTTATGCAATCTATCAATGTAAAAGGGTATTTTTTAGATTTTTTTAAGGCGGCTATTAAATCTATCGGTTCTTCCAGAGTCTTCCACTCATCACCCCTTTCGTATCTGTGTCTATCTATCTTATTTTTCATCTCTTCGTCGAAGGGTTCAGCAGTGGCAATGTATAACTTTTTGTTATAACCTTTACCAATTTTTAAGCCAAAGCTTGTTTTCCCACTTTTAATCCCACCTGTGATAACTGTAACCATATTTCTGGAAAACCTCCTTTAGGTAGTTTAAAGAATCTATTAGATCATTATGGTTAAAAACCTCAATGATTATGTCTGAAGATTTTTCTGACGCAAAAGATAGTATATAATCTAGTAATTTTTCATCTAAATATCTCAGAGATATATGGTCAGTGTTATCTTTTACCCCATGTATATGAAATATGGAAATTAGGTTACTATAATCGTTAATAAATTTTTTAATATCGATATTACAAAGTAATGCATGACCAACATCAAAACATATTTCAGCTCCAATATTGGCAATATTATCAAAAAATGATGTATCTGTAATATTTTCCACAATTAGATTGTAAGAGTTAGTTAATTCTTCCAATGTACTAAAAAAAATATGGGAATCTTCGGGATGAATAATATACCCTTTAGGGTTTAACACACTGACATTATTCAAAAAAGATCTGAATAACTGCCAATGAGCTGGCATAGATAGATTTAGATCTATTGGCATATGGATTAGATAGTCAATTTCCCCTTTAATGTCGTTTAGTTTTTCAATTTCCATTATCTCTTCGTCTAAGAAATTTGATTCAAGGTATAAAAGCTGGACAATATCCACAACATTTTGTAAATAGAGCACATTTGTTAATCTGTTATCATGTATTATAAAGGATGTAGTACCAATGTTTTTTACTATTTTCATATATTTAACCTGTAAGAGATTTTTAAATTATAACTTTCTTTAAAAAAAGGCTTTTTGGGGAATGAGAGATTTTTGAGATAGTTAATTGTATTTTCATCCAGTAATTTAAATCCGGATGAACTTATAAGTTCCACCTTTTCAACGATACCATATTCATTTATTAAAATGATAACTTCTACATCACCTTCTAAACCTCTTTTTCTTGCTAAATATGGGTATTCTATATGATTTTTTATATATTCTGTGATATAGCTTAGGTATTGATTTTTAGTTAGAGTGGGTTGTGTATCTTTTAGGATAACAGCTTCCTTTGGTGTAGTATTGAAAGCAGTATTTTGTTTCTGATTGGTATTCTCTATAAAAGTTTGTGATTGTTTATTGTCGTTTGTTATTTTTATATCTTTTTTGGGTTCTTCATTTAATATTTGAGTATCGGCGTTAGGCTCTATTGTTTTGCTGTTGGTGGATTTTGTTTCTTCATGTAATATTGGTTGTTTATCGATTGTCTTTTCAGTATTAAGTATTGTTGGGGTAAATTTTTTTTGTGGTTTTAAGAATGGTGTATTATATATTTTTTTTAAAGAATATTCAGACTTGTTTTTGTATTTGTATACGATTTCTATTTCAAAGACATTTAAAGGTTGGTTACGGTTATTATCAGTTTTTATTTTAAGTAGAGAAATAAAGGTTAAATGTGTCAAAATGGATATCAATATGAAGTATAATAGATAATTACTCTTGCCGGACATTTTTAGAGATCTCCAGTAGAGATTTTGATATAGGTATTACAAAAGGTTTTTTGGATAATGGGTTTATCTGGGTTATTACTACTGTATTATAAACTTGTTCGAGTTTATCATACTGTATAACATCAAGAACATCACCATGGAATTTAAGCTCACCTTTACTCATAAGTAAAAGATTATCGCAATATTCGGCAGCAAGGTTTAGATCGTGTAATACTATTACAATGGTAAATCCAATTTTTTGATTGAGATCTTTTAATATATCCATGATTTTAATTTGATAATTTATATCAAGATGTGCTGTGGGTTCATCCAGTAATAGAATATCAGCAGACTGAACTAAAGCCCCACAAATTGCTACTACTTGTTGCTCTCCTCCGCTAAGTTCCGAAAGATTTCTATTTAGAAAATGGATAATTCCTAAATAGTTTGCATAATATTCGATGATTTCAATATCTTTTTTTGTTTCAAATAGTTGAAATTTCCCGAAATAGGGTAATCTGCCAAATAAAAGATAATCTTTAACAGTAATGTCGATATCACCTATTTTCTGTCCTATAAAAGCTATTTTCTTACTTCTTACTTTTTTATCTAAGTTTTTTATATTAATACCATCAATTAAAATTTCTCCCGATAAGGGCTTCAAATACCCCACAATAGATTTAAGTAAGGTTGATTTACCTGATCCGTTTGGTCCTATTAAACCTGTAATACTACCATTCTTGATAGTTGTTGTTATCGATTTTAGATGAAAACCGTTCTTATAACCAGTTATTAGCTTGTTAATTTCAATTTTATCAATCATTTAGAGCTTTTCCTGAAAATATTTATAAATATTATTCCACCTATTAGCCCTGTGATAACACCTACAGGTAGTTCATTTGGAGAAATAATGGATCTTGCTATAATATCTGAAGCAACTAAAATGATACCCCCATTTAAATATGAACCTATGGTTAAAAACCGATAGTCGTTTCCAACAAATGATCTTGTAATATGTGGAGCTACTATCCCTATAAATGGTATTATACCAGCTGTCGCAACTGATATTGCCGTCATTAAAGATGCAAGCGATACCACAATTTTTATGATCAGTTCCAGATTAAGTCCAAGTGAAAAACCTTTTTCACTACCAAGCTGTATAATATTGAGCCATTTAGATACAAAGATAGAAATTATCAATACTATAAGTGATACAACCAAGTTTATATATATAAGCTCATTTCTAAATTCATCAAGAGAACCCATGATCCAGTATATGATACTGTGGAGCTCTTCTGTTTTTGAAATTGATAATATTAACATAAGACCAGATGAAGATAATAAACTGATCATTATACCTACAAGTAATATCTTATTAGTATTTATTCTATCAACGTTTAATGCAATTAAATAGATAATTGTAAGTGATAAGATAGCTCCTAAAAAACCGAATATCGGTAGGTAAAAAACAGTTAGATATATACCTAATGATTTTATAGATAAACCGATAGCTATCCCTAATGCAGCTCCACCAGAGATACCAAGTGTATAGGGTTCTACAAGATTATTTCTAAAGATACCCTGTAATATTGTTCCTGATAGACCAATTCCACCACCAACTGAAATGGCTAATATAAGTCTTGGTAGCCTTATTTCGTATAAAATTGTAATATCTGCTTGGGAATCATATAAAAGATGGAATAATGATAAAGAGATAAGAATTATGGCAAATATAATTAGCTTAAAAATTGTTAATAATCTTAAATCAGCATTATTTTTCATATTATTCATCTATGTACAATTTCAGCAATCTCTTCGATATAGTCTATAAATTCTGGTAATGCATAACTTCCCAATTTGTTAGCATCTATGATGAATATTTTGTTATTTTTCACAGCATTAATTGATGTAAATTTTTTCCAATTTGATATTTCATTTTTACCAATTCCGCCCATATCCATTATCAATATGATATCAGGATTTCTTGATATTACAATCTCTTTGTTGAACATTCCATTGGAAGTATCTCCTGCGATGTTTATAAGATTTATTTTTGTGAGTGCATCATCTATATATGTCCCTTTGGGTGCTGTAAAAAGAGGTTTAACACCTATTTGGATAAAAACTTTTTTGGGTGTATGTTTTTTGGCATTAAATTGAATCATACTTAGTTTTTCCCTCGAGTTTTTTACAAGAGTCAAAGCCTTTTCATAGCTATTTACCAATTTGCCGATTTCTAAGGTCTGTTGAAAAATATCTTCTAACGATTTAGGGTATGGGAAAATTTTGACATTTAGTTTTAAGGATTTAAGATTTTCTATATCCCTTGAATTGTTCAAACTTCCCAAAATTACAAGGTCAGGTTTTAGGTGATATATTTTTTCTATATTTGCTTCAACTGCTGAACCTACAATTTTAGCCTTATCATTAACCCCTTTATATGGTGGACAAAATGTCGTTTTACCAACTATATTATCACCTTTGCCAAGAAGAATGATCTGCTTTGTTACCGATGGGACAAGTGAGACGATTTTTTCATAAGAGAAGCCATCTTTACTTATTAAAATTACAAAAATAATTAAAAGGGGGATTGCCCCCCTATATACTACATTAATTGAACACATACTAAAACTTCACTGTTATTCCACCTAATAAATTTCTCGTTGGCGAAGGATAGTAGTTTGCTTCACCATTATAAGAGGTATAATAAACATAGTCATTGTATTTTTTGTTAAAGATATTGTTGACTTTTATAAATAGTTCGTAATTTTTCTTTACAAACTCCAATTTTAAATCGCTTAAGCCATAACCATCCATTTTTTTTGCTTCGTTTTTATAATCGTTTCCTTGATAAAATGAGCTATAATAACTAAAGTAGTAATAAAAACCGAGTCCATTTTTTAGCCTATAACCGATTGTTGATTTAACATTGTGCTTAGATACAAGAGGTACATCTTTATTGTCATATCCATCTTCTGTAAGTTTGGAATCGATAAAATTATAGGATACTTTCACAAGTAGTTTTTTGTCATCAAATTGCCCATCGATATTTAGAATAGTTTTTTCAGTATCGAAATTAGTATTGTAGGCTGGAACACCAGTAGGGTTGGTGAATATTTCGTCATTTGAAAGTTGTCTTAGTAAGGTTGTTCCAAAAGAATATTTTTTGTAAAAAGCTTTGTACCCAATTTCGTAACTATATGTTTCCTGTTTTGTGATACTGGTATTCAAACCACCAAACTCATTTATCTCATCTGTCGTTGGAAACCTGAAGCTTTTGTCTGTTTTTATGTAGATTGTATTGTTACTGTTTATATTATAACCTAAAATAATGTTATAAGCAGATGATGACATATCTTTGGAAGAGCCATTATTATAATCATCATTTAGGTCTGCATATCTATAACCGATATTAAAAAATAGATCATGAAATTTTATATAATCGTTAAAGTAATAGGATATAATGTTTCGTTCTATATCGTTAGATGACCATGAGGAATGAGTTTTTAGTTTGTAGGATTCTAACTCAGCACCAACCTGCAATGTATTCTCATAATTTTTGCTTTTTATTATAAATTGATATTGAGGAGAAAATAATTTTGCGGTTAGATTATCTTCTGAATTTGAACCCCATAAGTAATAATCCCTATATCTCTCTCTATATTCACCATCCAAAATTATTTTACCATATTTAATGGTGTCATAACTTATTTTCAATCCTGTTGACCAATTATAGTCGTGTCCACCATCGTTAGGTTTTTTTGTGTATTTTCTACCATATTGATTTATTTCAGATTCTGTTAAAGGTCCGGGTAATCCATATTTTTGATCTGAATATTTCCCATCTAATGTTATTTCAAACCGGTCTGTAAAATATGAAAATTCAGTATTTATTGTACCTGCATAAAATTCAGAGTTATCTCTATAGCCTTGTGTTCCAAATTTATTACCATTGATTATAAATGAATAGTTTTCCGAAGCTAAAACACCTTCAATGTAGGAATCATATGTACCGTAAGATCCACCTTTCATCTTTATATTAACAGAATTTCTAACAGGTTTTTTCGTAACTATATTTATCGCACCACCTGTTGCTCTATCACCGAATAAAACAGCACCACCTCCAATATAGACTTCTATTCTATCTATGTTATCAACTGAAAGGAATGATAAATCAGGGTTTGCCATATCAGGATTTGTAATTTTTCTTCCGTTAATCATAACGACATTATTAAGTCCTGCTTTATCACCAACGTAACCCCCAATATTTATTGTTGTATTCTTAAAATCATATTTTTTAATATCTATTCCTGGGATTTTTTCCAAAAGATCATAAATATCTTTCGGTTTTAGCGCCTGTATTTCTTCATAATTATAGATTATAATATTTGCCTGCTTGTTTGCATCGGACTCATAAATTTTATCACCAAAAATCTTTATTGTAGTTGTATCTTGAGCAAACATATATATTGGTAATATAAGAAAAATAACTAATAGTCTTAACATAAAGTTTCCTCCTAGTAATTTTTAATGTGTTAAAATGTAAAGAAAATAGTATTAGTGATTGACTTGTAAAGGTTAAATTGGTATTAAAATCATATCTGCCTCCTTATCCTCGTAAGGGTATTTCGCAAAGGGTATCCTGGCTCGCCTTCATCCTACTTGCCAGCCTTCCCACTCAAGTTTGAGCAGTGGCTTAGAACGGCTTTCGTCTGGCTCACAGTTGCGGGACAGCGCCGGATTTACACCGGACTTCCCCTACTTGCGATATCCTACATTAGCTGATTTCTTATATTATGTCAAGGGGAGGTGGAGAGATGTTTAATGTTGAATGTTGAATAATAGATGCTTAATGCTTAGTGTAGGATGAGATTGATTATTAATTCTGTTATCCGAATAGCAGGGTTTCGAAGAAAGTCGAAACAGTTTCATGAAAATGTAAATATGGAGATTGATGAATGGTTGAGTAGGTTAGTAGGTGAGAGAGTTACTACTGATTACTGCCTTGTATTTATTATTTTTTGTATTTCAAAAAACTCCTCCAGGTTTATCTTTCCACTTTCTTTTGGTAAAGCAGTTTTAGGTTTTATGGAGATACCCCTGACCTTTTCAGCAATCTCAGAGCTTTTTGTTTTTATTCCATACACTATACCGAGATCCTCTTTATTAAGTTCACCCGGGTTTGTGGTGCTGGCATAGACCATAATTTCCTCTTCACCAAAGGGGGGAGTAACCTCAAGTTCAAATCTATCATCC
>JAINCL010000095.1:0-3928 GCA_036574145.1 Deferribacterales bacterium
GCCAATAACCTTCTCCCCACCTGACCATCACAGGTGATAAATACCCTTTCATCATCGTTTTTAACCCTTAATAATATTTCAACGCTATCATTCACCACAATCGGTCTATTGGAAAGTGAGTGGGGGCATATCGGGGTAATAATAATATTATTTTGAGTGGGGTATACGATAGGTCCCCCAGCTGCAAGATTGTATGCTGTTGATCCTGTAGGTGTAGAGATTATCAAACCATCGGCTCTAAAGTTATTTACAAAAGCCCCGTCAATAAATACCTCTATATCTATAATTCTGGCAAGAGCACCCTTGTTTACCACCACATCATTCAACACAGATGTTTTAAATATCTCATTACCTTCTAAACAAACTCTACTACACAATTTAATCCTTTTCTCCAGTTGAAAATTCCCCGAAAAAATTCTATCCAGCATCAAAAATAGGTCGTCAATCCTTGTTTCAGTAAGAAAACCAAGTCTTCCTAAATTCACACCCAAAATGGGTGTCTCTTTATTCTCAATTATTCTAACAGTGGATATCAGTGTCCCATCTCCACCTAAGACCACTATCATATCAGATTTATCACGGATTTCATCATTACTGCTGGGCTGTTCCTTCAAAACAGATGCTGCCCTCTCCTCCAGAAGTACATTTTTACCTTTGTTTTGAAGATACCCTTTTAATCTCTTTAACAAATCTTCAATATTTTCAGCATGCGGTTTTGCAATAATAGCTATATTCTTCATCCACAACCTTTTCAATTATACTTTCAATATCAATATTCAAAATATTCGTTTTGTTATACACGAAAAAAACTAAATATTCAATATTACTTTTTACCCCTTTAATAGGAGATTTTGTAAGTCCACAAAACAGAAATTTCTCACTATAATAATCTATAACCTCAGCAATAACTCTTTTATGAAGACCAAAATCAGTAACGATCCCACCTTTACCAACTTCATCTTTATTTACCTCAAACTGAGGCTTTATCAATAAACAGATCTCTGCCCCATCTTTGCAAAAAATAGCCACCTTATCCCTTACCTGCTTTAATGAGATAAAAGAGAGATCCCCAACGATAATATCCACATATTCACCGATTAATTCGAAATCTACATACCTAAAATTCACCTCTTCATGAAGAATAACTCTTTGATCATTTCTTAGCTTATAATCCAACACACCCTTCCCCACATCTATTGCGTAAACCTTAGCAGCATCATGTTGTAGAGCAAAGTCTGTAAACCCGCCAGTGGAGCAACCGATATCCATCACAACCTTACCTTGGAAATCGATCTGAAAAAATTTGGCACCCTTTTCAAGTTTCAAACCTCCACGACTTACATATCTATTAATATCTTTTAAAGTTATTATACTATCTGGTAAAATCAATTGCCCAGGTTTATCAATCAAAATACCGTTACATCTCACCCTACCAGATAATAATAATCTTTGTGCCGTTTCTATATTTTCACAAAAATTCTTATCAACAAGAAATCGATCAATCCTTACCTTTTTCATCATCAATAAAATATTTTAACACTTTTTCAGCCATAATCTCCCCCTTCAGACCAACAATCTCCCTTAATATATCTACATCTCCATGTTCTATAAAATCATCAGGGATACCAAAACGGACAGTCTTTACCAAAAGACCTCCATCCATCATTAAAGATTGGATATATTCACCAACACCACCTTGAAGTGCATTCTCCTCAACAGTAACAACCAGTTTTTTACCTATTATATGAGACAATACCTTCTCAACATTAAGAGGCTTTACAAATCTCAAATTGATCAAAGTAGCAGATATACCTTTCTCTTTTAATATATTATAGAGTCTAACAGTCTCTTTAAATATATGCCCAACTGAAACAATAGTTACATCCTCACCAGCACAAATAACCTCAGGTTCCCCAAGCTTCATCTCAACCTTATCAAAATCGTAATTAGCTGCTTCCCCCCTAGGATATCTTATTGCAACCGGACCATCTATTGTTTCAGAAAGTCTCAGCATCTCTTCCAATTCCGATCCATCCTTAGGTGCCATAATGGTCATATTTGGAACAATTCTCAAATAAGATAGATCAAAGGCTCCATGATGGGTAGGTCCATCATCACCCACAAAACCACCCCTATCGATACAGAAAGTTACAGGAAGTTTTTGTAGAGCAACATCATGTATTATCTGATCATATCCCCTTTGTAAAAAAGTGGAATATAATGCCACATAAGGCTTCATCCCAGCCACAGCCAAACCTGCTGCAAAAGTTATGGCATGCTGTTCGGCAATCCCCACATCAAATGTTCTATCGGGGAACGCACCTTTGAAAATTGAGACCCCTGTACCATCAGGCATTGCTGCTGTAATCGCCACAATCTTAACATTCCTTTTACCCATTTCGGTTAATGTTTCACCAAATATCTGAGTGTATGTCTTACCACCACCAAATTTAATCGGAATACCTGTGTTTTTATCAAATTTTGAAACACCATGAAATTTGGATGGCTCCTTTTCTGCAGGCTCAAACCCTTTACCTTTTTTTGTATTAATATGTATTAAAACAGGTGAACTCTGTATAAAAGCATTATGTAAAGCTTCTTCGATATCCTTTATATTATGTCCATTCACAGGACCGATATATTTAAAACCAAGCTCTTCGAAAATGATCCCTGGGGTAAAAAAACCTTTTATCCCCTCCTCCATCTTTTTTGCAAATTGTAATAGTGAACCACCGAATGCCGGCATCTTCTCCATAACCATCTGAAAATCTTTCCTAAATTTTGTATAAGCCTCCCCGGTCATCTTTTTAGATAGATAATTCGACAATGCACCCACATTTTGACTAATCGACATCTCATTGTCGTTTAAAATCACCACTAGATTCCTTTTTAGATGTCCAGCGTTGTTTAACCCTTCAAAAGCTAGCCCAGCGGTCATGGAACCATCACCAATAATAGCAATCACTTTTCTATCATTTTTTAACAGGTCTGAAGCAACCTTTATTCCAAGACCCGCAGAAATAGATGTACTTGAATGTCCAACACCAAAAGCATCGTATGGGCTCTCAGATATCTTATTAAATCCGCTGATACCTTTAAACTTCCTTAGAGTATGAAATCTATCCCTTCTATCGGTTAGAATCTTAAATGCATAGGACTGATGTCCAACATCCCATACAACTCTATCCTTTAAAGGATCCACCATCCTTAGCACTGCAATTGCAATTTCAACCACACCTAAACTTGGTGCAAGATGACCACCATTATCGGAAACCACATCTACAATATATTCTCTAACTTCTTTTGCAAGAATATCAAGCTCATTATAATCTAATTTTTTTATATCTTCAGGTAAATTAAGCTTATTTAAGAAATTCATTCAATTATCCTTTTAATTATTCCTTTCCACTACAAACCGAGCAAGCTCTCTTAAAGGATTTGCAGCTTCCCCATATTTATCAAGTATTGTAAATGCTGATTCTATCAATTCATCCGCAATCTTTTTAGACTTATCGATCCCATAAATGGCAGGATAGGTTGCTTTATCCTTTTTCAGATCACTTTTTGCATTTTTACCAAGCTCTTCAGATGACGAGGTTATATCAAGGATATCATCAATAATCTGAAATGCCAATCCTATCTTCTTACCAAAATCTTTCATATCCCTCTTACCATTTTCATCAGCATACCCAAGTAATGCGCCAAGCTCTGTACAATATGAAATAAGTGCAGCCGTTTTATTTAAATGTATAAAACTTACAGTATTTTCATCAAATCCCACACCTTCAGCTTTGAGATCAGCATATTGACCACCCACCATACCAGAATCACCTGTGGCAACAGCAAGCTTGTGGGCTGCTTCAAGCATCACTTCAACTTCCACGTCGGGATTAATTGTTCTACTTGTCATCACTTCGAAAGCTTTGGT
>JAINCL010000096.1:0-2033 GCA_036574145.1 Deferribacterales bacterium
TATCCTATCAGGTATACCCTCTGTGTAAAGATAGACCTCGGTATAGTTATCTTTGCTAAAATCTGATATATCTATGTTATATTTTTCACATGCATTTTTGAGGAATGTTATGGTTTCAGTTTTGTTAAATGGGTTTAGGTATACTACAGATGATGAAACAAATCTAAAATATTTTTCTTGCCATTCTTTAATAATCTGAAAATTTTTGTTATCTCCTGTAAGGATTATATTTAAAATTTTTGCATTATTATACTCAAATTCGTAGAGTTTAGATATATCTTTTATTATTTCTTCAGAGATACCAGAGATATCATCAATTATCAGTATAAGTTTTTTATTTTCTGCAATCTTGTCAACTGAATACTGAGCAATCATATTTATCATATCTTGTTTGCTATATGATTCAGTGTTTAAATTTAGATTTTCTATCAGTGCCTTAAAAAAGATTGTCGGGTTTTCGTAGAATTGGTCCATAATTACAACATCAATGGATTGAATATGTTCAGTTAGATGTTTTAGAAATTTAGATTTACCTACCCCAGATTCACCGATGAAAAAAAGTAGGTAAACCTTTTCCTTAATATATTTATCTATAAGGTCATAAGCATCTTTTCTACTTTGTGATACAAAAAAATCGTTATTTTTTTTCATAATCCTTTACTTTATAATAAAAAAACAAGTTTATCAATAAAAAAGTTTATGGTTAACTAAAGAACTATCTTGTGTCAGTTCAATATAGTTGACAACATAGATGAAATAGATTAGTTTGTATCTTTGTATTATGAAATTAGGAGGTTATTATGGGTAAAATATATGCGATTTCTGTGAGCAAGAATACCGGTACAAGGAAAAGTAATGTTATAGAAGCGGAGATAGTTAACAATTTTGGTATAAAAGGTGATGCTCATGCTGGGTTTATGCATAGACAGATAAGCTTTCTTGCTAAAGAAAGTATTGAAAAGATGGTAAAATTGGGGCTGGATGTAAAAAGTGGAGATTTTGCCGAGAATATAACCACTGAGGGTATAGATCTATGTAAATGTAGGGTTGGTGATATCTTAAAAATAGATAATATCAACTTTATAATCTCACAAATAGGTAAAATATGCCATCATAAATGTGCTATTTATTATCAGGCTGGCGATTGTATTATGCCCAAAGAGGGGATTTTTGCCATTGTTGAGGGTGATGGTATTATAAAAGTTGGAGATGAAATATGTTATCATCCTAAAAGAGGGTTGACGGTTGCAATTATTACCCTTAGCGATAAAGGTAGTAAAGGTGAAAGGGAAGATGTCACAGGGGCGGAGCTTGTAAAATA
Organism: Deferribacterales bacterium; assembly: GCA_036574145.1. Classification (GTDB taxonomy): domain Bacteria; phylum Chrysiogenota; class Deferribacteres; order Deferribacterales; family Calditerrivibrionaceae; genus Calditerrivibrio. The sequence continues at coordinate 1,322 of JAINCL010000096.1, forward strand.
TGTGAAAGACAAGTTTAACCCGATATTTGTTCGTAAAGAGATGATTCCTGATGAAAAAGAGATACTGGAAAGTATGCTTGTGGATTTTACAGATCTGCAGCAGTTTGATCTAATATTAACTAATGGTTCTACTGGGGTATCTCCAAGAGATATTGCACCAGATGTAACACTGAAGGTAATCGATAAAAGGTTGCCGGGATATGAAGAAGCGATGAGGATGGAGAGTTTTAAAAAGACTTCTCGTGCAATTATTTCAAGAGCGGTTGCTGGTTTTAGAAAGCAGACTCTTATTATTAATCTGCCGGGAAGTCCCAAAGGTGCTATTGAAAATCTTGAAGTGGTTGTAGATGCCATTTTACACACAATAGAAAAGATACAGGGTAGTACAAAGGATTGTGCCCAGTAGGGATATATGAATAGATCTTATTATTTTGTAATTGATGGAATAGATGGTTCGGGAAAAACTACTCAGCTTGGGAAAGTGGCTAACTATTTAACAGAAAGAGGGGTAAGTTTTATTAGTACGAAGGAGCCTGGTGGGACTGAAATAGGTAACATATTAAGGGATATACTGATTTCTAAAAAATATGATCTTGAGCCGGAAACAGAATTACTGCTCTATTCAGCAGATAGAATAGAGCATCAAAAGAAGATGGTGATCCCGAATTTAGATAAAGGTATTACTGTACTTTCTGATAGGTTTATATCCTCA
>JAINCL010000097.1:0-1120 GCA_036574145.1 Deferribacterales bacterium
AAGATTTTGGAAAACCAGCAATAGTTTTTTATACCAATAAAAAATTTTTAGGATACGAATTCTCTTTAACATTTCGCGATATTTACGCTGAATCTACCTATCTTTATTTCATAACTCTATCGCCCGAACTATACATTTCGCTTCGTTCATTAGCTACCCAAAACAGTATACAAAAAAACAATCTGAGCAATCTTTTTTCATTTCCTAATCAAATAATATCAAACGTATCAGGTGGACTAGGTTTTGTAGGAAGCTGCAACATAAACATTATACCACTCTATCAACATTAAAAAATTTCGTTTATGTTAATAAAACATTATATAACCATATTAACTATTTTATTTACAAATATTTATATCAATGCACAATATCTTTATAAGGGTATTGTAAAAGACAAAAAAAGCGGAGAAGTGCTTATTGGAGCTACAATAATAGCAAATGATAATCAAGTAGCGATAAGTAACAATTATGGCTATTTTGCTCTTAAACACACCTTTCCACAGCTCAAAGCAACAATACAATATGTTGGATACAAAAGTAAAACAGCTGACCTCTACCCTTCGTCTGACCTCCAAATCATTGAAATGGAACCCGATACCATCCTTATAAAAGAAGTTACTGTATCCTCTTCATACAATCTTAAAACAAGTGGAATTACCCAGCTCACTTCTCGACATTTCAACTCATTGCCCGTTCTATTAGGAGAAAAAGATCTGCTCAAATCCATGCATGTACTTTCTGGTGTTATCCAGAATGCCGAAGGTACTACCAACTTTAGTTTTCGAGGAAGCAACTCAGGTGAAAATCTTTTTCTTATCGATGGTATACCGGTGTATAATATCAACCACTTATATGGGTTTGCCTCTATCTTTAATACGGATGCAATAAATGTGGCCAATTTCTATAAAAATGGCATCCCTTCTCGATATGGAGGTCGAAACTCCTCTGTAACTGATGTAATTATTAAGGAAGGAAACCAGAAAAAATATACTGGCAATTTTTCGCTGGGTTTGCTCTCCTCCCGTGTTTTGTTTGAAGGACCAATCAAAAAGGATACCGCTTCATTTTTTGTTGCCGCCCGTAGGTCATTCTATGACTTATTTATAGCTCCAATTACCTA
>JAINCL010000098.1:0-4241 GCA_036574145.1 Deferribacterales bacterium
TGAAATGTCAATAATCACCGGTCATTCAAAGGGTTATATAAAGTTAATTTATGAAAAAAATAATAAGCAGGTATTAGGTGCACATATAATCGGAAAAAATGCTAATGAGCTTCTTACAATATTCTCTTTGATAATCAAAATGAAACTAAGAATTGATGAAATATCTAAACATCTATTTTCTTACCCCACATTTGCAGAAGCTTTGGTTGATATAAGTAATAAGATAAAGGAACAAAATGGATAATGCTTTTTTAGGATTGGGTAGCAATATAAATAATAAATCCCAAAACCTAATAAATGCCTTAAAAGAACTTTCCAATCATACAAAAATCGTAAAAATATCCTCAGTATATAGATCCCAGTCCTTATTAAAAGATCATCAGGAAGATTACTTCAATATTACTATAAAAATTCAATTAACCCATGATCCACAAAATTTATTGAGTCTCATCAAAAATATAGAGTCTAAACTTGGTCGTATAGATGTAGGATTCTGGAGAGAGAGATTGATAGATATTGATATTCTTGACTTTAATAATAAAGTATTAAAATTTAACAACCTTTCAATACCTCACCCAGAAATGGTTAAAAGAACGTTTGTTTTATATCCTTTAAAAGAGATAGAACCTGAGTATATCCACCCTATTCTACAATGTAATATCGATGATATTATAAAAAATATAAACGACGATTTAAACATTACAAAAATTGGGAGGCTCAATTGGCAATTATAACAATTTCAAGACAGTTTGGATGTTCTGGTGAATATGTTGGTGAAAGAGTTGCCAAAAAACTTGGTTATCAATTTGTTAACAATGAGATAATACAATTTATTGCAATTTTAACAAGCACTCCTGCTGCAGTGGTTAGAAGTTTTGATGAGGAATATCATTCCAACATAACAGCGACACTTTCAAAATATATCGACCTAAATATGTTTATAGATATTGTAAGAGACGATCCTTTTGTAAAATGTGAAACAGCTGAATGTAAAATTTTACCAGAACATACCTCATTTTTTGAAGAAAATTATAAGTCAGACCCGATTTTTGATAGCGAATCATTTCAGAAAATGGTTGAAAGAATTATAATAAAGTTATCACAGAAAGATAATGTGGTAATTATGGGAAGAGGTGGTCAGATAATACTAAAAGATCATCCAAACACTTTACATGTAAAGGTTTATGCTCCAAAAGAGAAGAGGATAGAATGGGTAATGAACAGAGATAAAATAGATTTTAAAACTGCTAAGAAAAAGATAGAAGAGATAGATAAAAGAAGAGCAGATTTTATAGCACATTACTACAATTCAGATATCAATGATATTAATCTTTACCACCTGCTAATCAATATCTATAAGTTTGATATAGAACAGGCTTCTGAAATAATAACAGATACAGTTAGGAAACATTTTAAGAGTATTTAAAAAGAATTAAATATTTATAACTTACTGTTAATTATAAACTTTTATTTTTTTAAAATATTTTAATCACTTAAATATTGACTTTTTTTAAAAATGATATTATAAGACTCAGCTCAGGGCGCCCATAGCTCAGCTGGATAGAGCAACGGACTTCTAATCCGTAGGTCTGAGGTTCGAATCCTCATGGGCGCGTCAGGTATGGTGAGCGTAGCTCAGTTGGTAGAGTCCAGGATTGTGGCTCCTGTTGTCGCGGGTTCGAGTCCCGTCGCTCACCCTTTTTTTTATACCTATTGCGAGTGTGGCGGAATTGGTAGACGCGCTAGACTTAGGATCTAGTGCCACAAGCGTGGGGGTTCGAGTCCCTCCACTCGCACTATATTCTATCTATCTTTGATACATATCGAAATCATATCCAAAAAGTTTAAACAAAATAAAAATATCTAGATATCATCAATAAATTTGTTGACATAAAAATAATAATGGATAGAATATATTTTTTAGGAGGTAAGTTTGTTTAGTAAAGTTAAAGGTTTTAGAGATATATATGGCGATGAAATAAGGTATTGGAAAAAATTTGAAGATATCTTTACAGAAGTATTTAATAAATATGACTACCAGGAATTTAAGCTACCTATACTTGAAAAAGTGGAACTTTTTAAACGTGGTATAGGAGATACTACTGATATTGTAGAAAAAGAGATGTTCGTATTTAAAGATCGTGGAGGAGAAAAATTAGCCCTACGCCCAGAAGGTACAGCATCATTGGTTAGGGGATACATTGAAAATAAGATCTATACACAGGGTCTGATATCTAAATACTATTATTATGGACCGATGTTTAGAAGAGAACGGCCTCAAAAAGGGAGATTCAGACAATTTTATCAGGCCGGAGTAGAGGTTTTTGGTTCAAATTTACCAATAGTGGATGCTGAAGTTATAAAAACAATGTATGAAATTCTAATCTCTTGTGGTATAGGGGATATTATTACACTGAATATCAATTCTTTAGGTTGTCCAATTTGCAGACCTGCCTACAAGGATAAACTAATATCTTTTCTATCATCTCAAAAAGATCATTTATGTTCTGACTGTAATAACAGATTAGAAAAGAATCCGTTAAGGGTTTTGGACTGTAAAGTGGACAGATGTAAATCTGCTGTAAGTAATGCACCATTAATGGTGGATCATCTATGCTCAGATTGTAATGAGCATTTTAAACAGGTGAAAAAATTTTTGTTACATTTCAATGTAAATTATAATATCAACCCCTATATGGTAAGGGGTCTTGATTATTATGTGAGAACAGCATTTGAATTTAATACAGAGTTTTTAGGTGCAAGCAATGCTGTGGGTGGTGGTGGCAGATATGATGGTTTAATAAAAACCCTGGGTGGACCAGATATCCCTGGCATTGGATACGCTATTGGTGCTGACAGAGTTGTAACACTTATGATGGAAAAAAATATAATACCCGATCTCCCCACTAAAATATCTGTAATCTTTTTCAATGAAACCTTTGAAGAAGGATTTAAACTTCTTGATCTATTAAGAAGTCAATCATATACAGCAATATACGATTATGAGATGGGTTCATTTAAAAATCAATTTAAAAAAGCTGATAGATCAGGTTCAAGATTAGCAGTAATCATCGGAACTGACGAAAAGGAAAAAGGTGTTTACAAAGTCAAAGACTTAATTACTGGTAATCAAATTGAAGTAGAACAAACTAAGTTATTAGAAGAGATAAATAAAATTATAAGAAAGTAGGAGGATATAATGTTATCACATTTAGGAGAATGGCGCAGAACACATATGTGCGCAGATTTAAACAATAAAAACCTTGGAGAAAATGTTTGTGTAATGGGATGGGTTCATAGGAGAAGGGATCATGGTGGTGTTATTTTCATCGACCTTAGAGATAGAACCGGCTTATTACAGGTTGTTCTCAATCCTGAAATAAATAAAGAAGCACACAGCATTGCTGAAGCTGTAAGAAGTGAATATGTAATAGCTGTAAAAGGTAAAGTTGCAAAAAGACCTGAAGGTACTATAAATGAAAAATTGCCAACAGGGGAGATAGAGATTATAGTAAATGAAATAAAGATTTTAAATAATGCCAAAACACCACCTTTCCTCATAGATGAATATACAAATGTTGGAGAAGATGTAAGATTAAAATACAGATATCTCGATCTTAGAAGACCAAATTTACAAAAAAATATAATAATGAGACACAACCTTACAAGAACCATGAGGGAATATCTTTACAGTAAAGGTTTCTTAGATATAGAAACACCTTTTTTAACAAAAAGTACCCCAGAAGGGGCAAGGGACTATTTAGTTCCAAGCAGGGTTAATCCCGGCAAATTCTATGCTTTACCACAATCTCCACAAATGTTTAAACAGCTTTTAATGATATCAGGATACGACAGGTATTTTCAAATTGTTAGATGCTTTAGAGATGAAGATTTAAGGGCAGATAGGCAACCAGAATTCACACAGCTTGATATGGAGATGTCCTTTATTGATAGAAACGATTTAATGGAGCTTATAGAAGGGCTTTTTGTAGAGATTTTTGATAAGATTCTGGGAATCAAGGTTCAAAGACCTTTCCCTGTAATGACATACGATGAGGCTATGGAAAAATATAGCCATGATGCACCAGATACAAGATTTGAACTATTTACAAAAACCATAAACGATTTAGTAAAAGATTCAGGATTTAAAGTATTTACAGATGCAATAAAAGATGGTGGTATTGTAAAAGCTATAAATGCAAAGGGTGCTGGTCATTTCTCAAGAAAAGAGATAGATGAAA
>JAINCL010000099.1:0-15112 GCA_036574145.1 Deferribacterales bacterium
AATGTTTATGTCCTTTATGAAACGGATCGAAAGTGCCTCCAAATAGTAATATTCTATTCAATTTTTTCTATTCCCTTATCTGTCCTTGTCCAAAAATAAGGTATTTGGTGGTTGTCAGATCGTTTACCCCCATCGGTCCTCTACAATGTAGTTTTTGTGTGCTTATACCCACTTCTGCTCCTAATCCGAATTCTCCACCATCCGTAAATCTTGTTGAAGCATTAACATATACTGCTGCTGCATCAACTTTTTCAAGGAATTCAAGGGCATTTGTATAACTTTCAGTTACAATTGCCTCTGAGTGTCCAGAACCGTATTTATTGATATGTTCTATTGCTTCATCAAGGGAGTCAACAATTTTGATGGAGAGTTTTAGTGATAGATATTCTGTATACCAATCATCTTCTGTGGCAGGTTTAACATAGTTATACTTTTGTGCCCTTTCACAACCTACAAGTTCAACGGAATGATTGTTATATATTTCTACCATTTCAGTTAAAAATTCATCTGCAATAGCATGATGAACCAATAAGGTTTCCATTGCATTACATACTCCGGGTCTACTTACCTTTGCATTTAGGGCAATATCAATTGCCATATCTTTTAGGGCAAAGTTATCTATGTAAACATGACAAACTCCTTTATCGTGCTTAACTACAGGAATTAAAGAATGTTCTGTAACATATGATATCAAACCTTCACCCCCTCTTGGTATTATAAGATCTATAAAACCTTTAGCCTTTAACATCTTATTCATTATCTCTCTATTTGGATCATCTAAGACATTTACAATATATCTATTGAGATCCATATCTGTTAGGACATCTTTTATAATCTTGCCTAAAGCCATATTGGAATGAGATGCCTCTTTACCTCCCCGAAGAATAGCAACATTCCCAGATTTTATACATAATGCGGCTGCATCTATAGTAACATTTGGGCGGGATTCATAGATTATTCCAACAACACCAAGTGGAACTCTTTTCTTTTGTATTATTAAACCATTTGGTCTGGTAACACCTTTTTCTATTATACCCACAGGATCTTCGAGCTTGATAATATCGTAGATACCATTTATCATTCCATCGATCCTTTTATCATTTAGTATAAGTCTATCTATAAGTGATTCTTTAAGATTATTTTGTTTGGCCATTTCAATATCTTTAATATTTTCAGCAAGGATATATTGTCTCGATTTATCAATCTGTTTTGCTATATTTTTTAAAATATCATTTTTCTTTATACTACTAAATGTAGAAAATATTCTTGAAGCATTTTTAGCTTTTTCGAAAAGCTCCATACTATCCCCCGTTAATTTTTGTTATAACAAGATCATCTTTATGTATTATTTCATCACTGATTTTATATCCAAGTATATTGCTTATTTTATCGGTTTTAATCCCTTTAATCTTTTTTAAATCATTTGAAGAATATCTTGTTTTACCCCTTGCAATCTCATTGCCCCAAACATCCACCACCTTAACTATATCTCCATTACTGAATTTTCCTATAACATCTATTATCCCTGAAGGTAGCAAAGATCTATTCATTTCAGTTAGAGCCTTTACAGCTCCATCATCCACCATTATTTCACCTTTGGCTGAGGCGGCATAGGCTATCCAGAACTTCTTCCTTTTTTTTGGATCTTCTATATGGGAAAAAAATGTTCCAACATTTTCTCCATCTAAAAATTTTTTAATATTTTCAGGATGTTTTCCATTAATAATACCGACATAACATCCTGCGTCAAGAGCCTTTTGAGCAGCCAATAGTTTTGTTTTCATCCCACCAGTACCTACTCCGGAGACTGATCCTCCAGCTACATTCAAAATATCGTCATTGAAGTATTTTACTTCACTAATGAGTTGAGCATCTTTATATATCGCTGGATTTTTATCATAAAGCCCATCAACGTCTGATAATATTAAGAGTAAGTCTGCATTCACCAAGCCACTAACAAGAGCAGAAAGGTTGTCATTATCACCAAAGGTATCGACATATTTTAATTCATTTATGGCAACAGTATCGTTTTCATTTATTATCGGTATAACGTTAAAGTCGAGCAATCTTTTTATTGTAGAACGGGCATTGATATACCTTTTGCGATTGGAAAAATCATCCTTTGTAATCAAAATTTGGGCAACCTTCAGATCATACTCTTTTAATGATTCCTCATAAAAATGTATAAGCCTTGCCTGTCCTACAGATGCACATGCTTGTCTATCTATAATATCAGAAGGTTTTGAGCTAAAGCCTAAATATTTAAAACCAGCGGTAACAGCCCCTGAAGAGACAATTATTATATTTGGTATAACATTTTTTATCTGCGATAATATCTCGGAAAATCTTGCAAGGAATTGTTGATCAATATCCTCTTTCCCGGCTATTATACTACTTCCAATTTTTATAACCAATGTATTAATCTTGGGCAATTTCCTCATAGTCTTTTTATTATACTAATTTTTTAAGAAATCAATATAAATCTTGATTTTATTTTATTTATTTGGCATTATAATCGTTATGAATGCGGATTTTAATATAATATTAAATCAGGTTATTACATTTGGGATATTGATGTTAGTTGGAGTGATTGCATCCAAAACAAAGGTTATTGAAGAGGAGAGTTTAGGTTATTTTGCTAAATTTATAGTTAAGATAATATTACCTTGTTTGATTTATGCAGTAGTGGCTGGAAGTGGGTTGACGCTGGATGATATTTTGATTTCATGGCGTTTTTTTGTTACTGTATCTATTTTATTTTTTATTTTACCTATTGTTGGTTTTTTAATTGGTAAAATATTTAAGTTAAGAGATAAGTCGTTTTATGTTTTTATAGCACTTGCAACATTTGGTAATATGGGTTTTATAGGGATTCCACTTATAAATGAAGTTTACAAAGATGGGTATGTTGGTGTTTCCATAACAGTTTATACTCTTGTGGATATGTCACTTTTATGGACATTTGGGGTCTTTTTATGTAGTAAACATCTCAATAACAATTCTATAAAAAATTCTATAAAAAATATGATTAACCCTACAACCATTGCTCTGGTAATTGCTTTGGCGTTATTGGTTTTAAAGATAAAAATCCCATCTATTATTGCTAATACAGTTTATGGAATTGGTGGAACGAGCAAATATCTTACAATGATTTATCTGGGAGCAGCTTTGAGTTTTATAGATCATAAAGGGATTGTCAGGAGATACCATATTATTGCTCTTTCTATAACAAAAATGATCATTATTCCTGTTTTATTATATATCCTTTTTAAAGATTTTTTACCATCATCTCAGATTGGTATACTTACTATTGTTTCAGGGCTTCCAACTATGACCACCATTGTTATGCTCGCTAAAACCTATGGCTCTGATGATAAATTGGCGACCGAAACGATATTTTTTACTACTATATTCTCACTATTTTCAATACCTTTGGTGAGTTTAATAATAAATTTTATAGGTGGTTAGTATGAGGGTTACATTTCTGGTCGATAATTATGTGGATCAACCTTCTTTGAAGGCAGAACATGGTTTTTCATGCTTGATAGAGTTTAATGGTAAAAAGTTTCTATTTGATACTGGTCAAACTGATGCTGTTTTTGAAAATGCAAAAAAAATAGGGGTAGATTTAAAAACTTTAGATTTCATTGTACTAAGTCATGGGCATTATGATCATACTGGAGGTTTGATATCAATTTTGGATAAAAGTGTTAAGGTATATGCCAGTGAAAAGATTTTTATGGAACATTTAAGACAAAATAAAGATGGAAGTTATTGTTATATTGGGATTAATAGATATATTGTAAAAAATTTTAGTAAAAATTTTATTTTTAACGAAGACCTTTTGGAAATTGAAAATAACATATTTATTTCTGGAACAATTAAAAGAAAGGTTGAATTTGATTCAGATAAAAATCTCTTTAAAAATGTTGACAATGCAATTGCCAAAGATGATTTTCCTGATGAGCAGTATTTAGTGGTAAAAGAAGATGAAGATTTTAGCATATTTACCGGCTGCTCCCATGCCGGAATAGTTAATATTCTTGAGGATTTTTATGAAAAATTTGGTAATAAAAGAATAAATTTTTTAGTAGGAGGTTTTCATCTCTTTAGAAGCTCTTATGACGAAGTAAATAGTGTTATAGATTATCTAATGGGGAAAGAGATTAGACATATTTTTACAGGGCATTGCACAGGTTTGGAAGCTTTGTTGCAGATGAAACTTAAACTTGGAGGAAGATTGGTTCCGATAAAAGTTGGTATGGTAGTTGGTTGAGAGACAAACTGGTTAAATAGTTAAATAGTTGAGTGAAAATTGGGTGTGGGTTTTATTAATTTATTTGCATTTTATACTATTTTATGCTATGAATATATAATAAAGGGGGTTTTATGGCGTTAGATCATAATATTTTACTAGAAGTTGGGACTAACGAATTTGAGATTGTTGAATTTATTATCAGGGGCAGTAAAGATAATTATTTCGGTATTAATGTCGCCAAAGTAAGAGAGATAATAAAATTCCCAGAAGTTATTAGAGTTCCCGAAGCACACCCTGCTATTATTGGTACTGCCAATGTAAGAAATAAAATAATCCCTATCATTAATCTTGCTTATTGGCTTAATATAAAATATGATTACGATCCTAATACAGCAAAGGTTATAATTACATATTTTAATCTTCAATATAATGGTTTTGTAGTTGATGATATTACACGAATTCATAGAGTTACCTGGGCAGATATTAAAGATTATTCTTCAATATCAGATTTTCAGTTGGCTAATTCCGTATTGGGAGTTGTAAATATAAATAATAGACTTGTACAGCTTCTTGATTTTGAAAAGATTGTTTCCGAAATAAATCCAAATAGTAAGATGGTTAATGTAGAGATTGACTATAGTTTATCTGAACAAAGAATGAGTAAAAAGATATTTCTGGCTGAAGATTCTGAAGTTATAAGAAAACTTCTTACAAGGAATTTAGAAAGTGCTGGTTATAAGGTTATAGCTTTTGAAAATGGTAAGTTGTTGCTGGATTATATCCTGATGGGAAATCGTCCTGATGGTATTGTAACCGATTTAGAGATGCCGGTTGCCGATGGAACGTTTCTTATAAAGAGATTAAGATCTATGGAAGAATATTCCTCTATACCAATAATCGTTTTTTCATCTTTAGCGAGTGAAGAGAATGAGAAGAAGGTTCTTGGGATCGGTGCAAATGCTTTCATTGGGAAGCCCGATATGGGTATTATGATAAATACTTTAGATAGGTTAGTGTTATAAAATAGGAGGTAATAAGTGAAAAAAATATCTTTTTTAATCGGAATGGTTTTATTAGTAGCTTGTGCAAATCCAGAAATAGATCTATTGAAGAAAAGTGTTTCTGAATTAAATAAACAAAATATAGAGTTAAAAAAAGATATTGCTGAAGTGAAAAGTAAACTATCTGAGACCGATAGAAGATTACAAACGAATATTGAAGATACAAAGTTAAATTCAGAGGCTTTAATTACTTTAAAAAGTGATTTGAAATCTTTGGAGAATAGAGTTCACGAAAGATTAAAATCGTTGGATCAATCAAAGAGTTCTAAAACAGATACAAATCAACCAAAGGTTCAAGTTTCAGCTGACAGTAATAAAGTGTATATTGATGATGATATTGCAGATAAGACAACTCTTTATAATCTTGCACTGGAGCTTTATAAAAGTGGAAGATATGATGAGAGTTTAAGTAAGTTCAGAAGTTTTGTTGTGAGATTTCCGTCGGATGGCCTTGCTGATAATGCTTTATACTGGATGGGTGAAATCTATATTCAGTTAGGGGATTTTGAAAAGGCTTATGATTCATTTAAAAATGTTTTTGAAAATTATCCAACGGAAAATAAAGTACCTGATGCGATGTATAAAGCTGCAATTACTTTAGATAAGCTCAATAAAAGAGATGAAGCTGTAGATTTATTAAAAAAAGTTATCTTAAATTTCCAATATTCAGAGGTTTCTAAGTTTGCAAAAGATAAATTAAAAGAGTGGGGTATTGCAAATGAGTAGATTATTATTAGTTTTTTTTATTGTACCGATTGTACTATTGGCTGATGTTAAATATGAGATAAAAAAAGGTGATACTTTATGGGGTATTTCAAAAAAATTTTATAAAAACCCTTTCAAGTGGCCTGTTATATGGAAATATAATACATATATAACAAACCCGGATTTAATATATCCAAAGAAATTCGTTATGATTCCTATTAAAAATTTAGAAGAGCAAAATAGTAAAGAGGTAGCTGAGTTGGAGTTAAATCTTCAGGGTTTTGAATTACTTACAAAAAGTTCAGATAGTTTTTTTAATGAGAATAATCTGATAACGTTAAGAGAAGATTCTGATAGTTTAAAATATTTGGGTATTGTGCAGAAAGTTGATGATAAAGATGAAAAAAATAAAGAGATTTTAACAGATGTTTTAAGAATATTGAAATTATATAAAAACAAACAATTTGAAGTTGTATATAATCAATCGCTTAAAAGCGAGATAATTCATATCTCTGATGATAAATTTAATGCAGATGTAAATGATTTTGTATATGTATTATCCAATGAAAAATTGAATATCGGAGATAAAGTTACTTTTCTTGAATTTGTTAAAGAAGATAGGAATTTTACAGTTTATACTAATGCAGGTGAGGGTATAGTGGTAAGCCAAAGGGGTGAAACTTATCAAGTGAAGGTTAATAAATTATTTGATAGTGTGAGAAAAGGGACAAAAGTTGTGAAGCACTTATATAATGATTTTCCACTTCCAAGGGATTTATTAGCAACTAATCTTGATAAAAAGGGTGAAGTTTTAGCGCTTGCTGATGATATGACCATTTCTGGTTCTAATTATAAGGTTGTTATCAACCTTGGTTTACAGGATGGTATAAAGCCTGGTGACTTATTTAAAATATATCGAGTTGTTGAAGAGAAAGGTTTTCAGAATGTAGTTGAGGTTGCAGAAGGTACAGTTATTTTCTCTCAGGATAGATATTCTACCTTATATATCTTGAAGAGTAGGTTGGAAGTTTTAGTGAGTGATAAAGTAAAGCTTGAGCTTGTGGCTGTTCAGTAACAAACTTTTTTTCAGATTTTTATGGATCTGTTGGAAAAGTTAAATATACTCACTTCTGCTGCAAAGTATGATGTTTCATGTTCGAGTAGTGGTAGCAGGAGGGAGTCTTATCCCAATGGAATTGGGCATGGAGCTTTTTCAGGAATTTGTCATACCTGGTCAGCAGATGGTAGGTGTGTATCTCTCCTTAAAATATTGATGACTAACTATTGTATTTACGATTGTAAGTACTGTATTAACCGAAATTCTAACGATATCAAAAGAGCATTTTTAAAACCTGAAGAGATAGCAGAATTAACCATAGATTTTTATAAAAGAAACTATATTGAAGGATTATTTTTAAGTTCAGGTGTTATTAAATCACCTGATTACACCATGGAACTATTTGTTAGAACAGCTGAGATTTTAAGGTATCAATATAAGTATAATGGTTATTTACATATGAAAGTTATTCCAGGAGCTTCAAAAGAATTAATTGAAAAGGTTGTTAAGCTTGCCGATAGGGTTAGTGCTAACCTTGAGTTACCTACTGAAGATAGTCTTAAGATATATGCCCCAGATAAATCGAGGGAGCTTATAGTTCGTTCATTTAATGATATTTTTGAAATTAATTTAAATACAAATCTAAGGCATTCCACATCAAGTCAATTGATTATAGGTGCTTCTCCTGAACCAGATAGAGTAATAATATCTCAAGCGGAATATTTTTATAGACATAAGTTATTAAAAAGAGTTTATTACTCTGCTTATGTCCATGTGAATGAGAATCTACCAGCATTGTCAAAGGAGCCTCCACTTTTGAGGGAGCATAGATTATATCAGGCTGATTTTCTTTTAAGATTTTATAAGTTTACATCCAATGAACTGTTCAAACATAGAGAAAACCTGGATCAGACTCTTGATCCAAAATTACGATGGGCTTTGGATAACTATCATCTTTTCCCAGTTGATATTAATAAAGCTGATTATTATATGTTGATTAGAATTCCTGGAATAGGTCCTAAATCGGCAAAGAAGATTGTTGAGGCAAGAAAATATGGTTATGTAGGTTTAGAACATTTGAAAAAGATGGGTGTATCATTAAAGAAGGCACAATATTTTATAATTTTAAATGGAAAAAGGGTAAAAAGTAACATTGAGGAGTTGGTGGAACAGGAGATTATAAAATATCAACGTAATCATTCACCATTAATGAATCTATTGGCTGCAGATTAATGTATCAGGTAATATATGATGGTAGTTTTGATGGGTTTCTGACGCTTTATTCACATTTTGAAAATGGGCTTGAAATAGAAACAATTATTAATCTCAATATATGTAATTCTTATCAACCTTTTATATTTTCGAAGGAGATTAAGACAGACTTAAATATCTCAAATGATATAATTAGGAGAGTGTTGGCTGCTGGCGATAAATCTTTTTTGAATAAATTGTTTGTTGCTCAACTTTGTGATACCGACAGTATTGAACTAAAATTACTGGAATATGTGAAAAAGTTTTTTGATAATAAAGATAGTATTCATGATCTTTCAGATTTTATCGTTATGGATATTGAGAGAATTATAAAAAAGTATTTTAATGAAAGGCATAAAATGTTGGGCTTTATTAGATTTTCGGAGGTGGATGATGGAACTATGGTAAGTTTTATTAAACCTAAATATAATCTAATCCCATTGTTGGGTAATCACTTTATGAAGAGGTTTCCAAGTTTTAAATGGGGGATAGTGGATAGGATGAGAAACTTGATCGGTTATTACGATGGTGAATGCTACAATGTAAGTAAGATTGAAAAAATTGATGAAATTGTTTATTCTGATAAAGAAGTAAAAATAAGAGAACTTTGGAGAGCTTTTTTTAAAAGTATAGTTATAGATGATAGAATAAGCTATCAAAGGCAAAAGGGGAAAGTCCCCTTGAGAGTTAGAGAGGATATGGTTGAATTTAAAAATGATAAATAATAGGGGGAGTTATCCCCCTTTTTTATTGTTCGATCTTTCTGCTTCCAGGTTTAACTAAAGGTAATCCACTTTTACATAGTGGGCATTCTTCTGGTTTGTATGTACCAACCTTAACCCTTACCAAAGGGAAAAATGGGTATGGAAACTCTACTTCACCACCACTTCTATCAATCATACAAACGATTCCAACAATTTTTGCACCATGATCTTCTGCTACTTTGACACATTCCATAGTAGATTTTCCTGTGGTAACAACATCTTCAGCGATCATTACAGATTCTCCTGGCTTTATGGTGAAACCTCTTCTCAGTGTCATAATATTATTTTCTCTTTCAGTAAAGATAGCCCTTTTTCTCAATAATCTTGCAAATTCATAACCGAATCTTATTCCTCCTATTGCTGGACTAACCACGGTATCAAAAGGGATATCGTAAACTTTTTTGACAAGTTCACCTATTATAGATTCTGCTATTACTGGATATTGCATAACAAGGGCAGTTTGAAGGTAAGTATCGCTATGAAGTCCTGATGATAGTAAAAAATGACCTTTTAAAAGTGCTCCATGTCGTTCATAAATTTTTAAAATCTGTTCCTCAGTCATTTAATTCCTCCAATATATTGATTACAGCTTTTTTAGGATCCACTGCTTGGGTAATTGGTCTTCCTATGACCATAAAATCGGTTCCAACCATTTTAGCTTCTTTTGGTGTCATGACCCTTTTTTGATCACCCAATTGTTCGTAGGCAGGTCTAATACCTGGTGTTATAGTTAGAAAATCTTTGCCCAATTCTTTTTTTATCATTACTGTTTCTTGAGGTGACGAAACTACTCCGTCTAAACCAGCTTTTTGGGCTAATTTGGCGAGATGTAAAACATAACTTTCTGTGGTTTCGAAATTTAATCTATTTTCTTCTAAATATTTTTTATCAAGTGAAGTGAGGAGGGTGACTCCGATAATTTTTGGTTTTTTTATATTATGTAATGAGCAGTATTCTTCAACTTTTTTTACTGTTTGGCTCATCATTTCAAAGCCACCCTGTGTATGTAGGTTGATAATATCTATATTATATTTTAGTGATGCTACAGATGCTGAAGCTACAGTGTTTGGTATATCATGGAATTTTAAATCTAAAAAGATCTTTTTACCCAAATTGTTCAGATAATTAATAAGCTTTTCTCCACATGATATATAACTTTCTAATCCTACTTTATAATACTCTAAATGATCTTTAGTTAGATCAATAATGTTTTTTGCATCTTTGAAATTGTTAAAATCTAACGCTAATATAATCTTACTCATTTCTACTCCAAAAAAAGGGGGGGGTGCTTTTTATCTAAGCAACCCCCACATGTAATTTATAACCCTAATTTCTTAAAGAAATCGTTCCCTTTATCATCCACAAGGATAAAGGCAGGGAAGTCTCCAACTTCTATTTTCCATACAGCTTCCATACCAAGTTCTGGAAAATCTATACATTCCACCTTCTTAATATTTTCCTCAGCAAGTAGTGCTGCAGGACCACCTATTGAGCCTAAATAGAAGCCACCATATTTTTTACATGAATCTGTTACAACTTGACTTCTATTACCTTTTGCAATCATAATCATTGATGCCCCGTGGGATTGTAGAAGTTCTACATAGGAATCCATTCTACCTGCCGTTGTTGGTCCGAAAGATCCGGATGGTTTGTTAGCAGGTTTTTTGGCTGGACCAGCATAGTATACTGGATGATCTTTAAGATATTGAGGAACTGGTTTACCAGCATCTATAATCTCTTTAAATTTAGCATGAGCTATATCTCTTGCAACCACAATAGTACCTGTTAAAAGAAGAGGTGTAGCAACTTCATATTTACTCAATTCTGCCAATATCTCTTTCATAGGTCTATTTAGGTCGATTTTTACTCCGTGTCCATGTTTGCCACGGTATTGATCTGGAATTAATCTACCAGGATTTCTATCAAGTTCCTCTACCCATATACCATCTTTATTGATTTTTGCTTTAATATTTCTATCTGCAGAGCATGAAACGCCCATACCAACAGGACAGGATGCTCCATGTCTTGGAAGTCTTATAACCCTTACATCATGACAGAAATATTTTCCACCGAATTGAGCGCCAATACCAAGTTTTTGAGCCGCTTTTAGAAGCTTTTCCTCAAGCTCTAAATCTCTAAAAGCTTGTCCATGCTCGTTACCTTTCGTTGGTAGTTCATCATAATATTTTGTAGACGCAAGTTTTACTGTTTTAAGGCAAGCTTCAGCACTTGTTCCACCTATAACAAAAGCAAGATGATATGGTGGACATGCAGCTGTTCCAAGAGTTTTCATCTTCTCTATTAAAAATTTTTCTAATTTATCAGGTGTTAAAAGGGCTTTGGTTTCCTGGTAAAGGTAGGTTTTGTTTGCGCTACCACCACCTTTGGCAACAAATAAGAATTTATATTCCATCCCTTCAGTTGCATAGATATCTATTTGAGCAGGAAGGTTCGTCCCTGTATTTTTTTCTGTATACATATCGAGCGCTACAGTTTGTGAATATCTTAAATTTTCCTCTGTGTAAGTTTTATATATACCTTTACTAATCATCTCTGCATCATTGCAACCTGTCCAGACCTGTTGCCCCTTTTTCGCAACAACAGTAGCTGTTCCTGTATCCTGACATAATGGAAGTTCAAACTTGGCTGCTATTTCTGCATTTCTTAAGAAAGCGATTGCTACACCTTTTTCGTTTGGTGATGCTTCAGGGTCTGAAAGTATTTTCGCCACCATTTCGTTATGTTCTTTTCTCAGAAGGAAAGAAACATCTCTCATCGCTTGGTTAGCAAGAAAGGTAAGAGCTTCTGGTGAAACCTTTAAAATAGGTTTACCTTCAAACTCAGATACAGATATACCATCTTTAGTTAATAGTCTGTATTCTGTTTTGTCAGGTCCCAATGGGAAAGGTTCCTGGTAGTAAAATTCTGGTGCTGCCATAAAAGCCTCCTTAAAGTTTTGTAAAATTTTGCAAACATTGTTATTTTATTACAAATTTAAAATTTTGTCGAGAGAAAAAAATGATTATTTATTAAGAAAAATAGTATTGAAAAATAATATCTTAGCTATCGATTTTATATATTGTTTTAATATATACTTTTAATGTCTATAAAATTTCAAAGATTGTTTTATTATCTAAAATTTCTTTTGACAAAAAATAATTTAAGGTGTATATAAATTGTATACAGAATACAAAAGTGTGAGGTAAGACTATGAGTGAATTGTTTAAACAGTATTTAGAACATGTAGAAGAAAGAAAAAAGATGGGTATACCACCTTTGCCATTAACACCAGAGATGACCGCTGAGGTTTGTAAAGCACTTGAAAAACCTGAAAAGGGGCAGGAAGAGTTTTTGCTTTCACTTTTAAGAGATAGAGTGTCTCCTGGTGTGGATCCAGCAGCTGAAGTAAAAGCGAATTGGCTTGCCAAAATTATTAAAGGAGAAGTTACTTGTACTGTTATGAGTAAAGAAGATGCAATATTTATGCTTGGTACTATGATCGGTGGATACAATGTCGCTCCACTTGTTGAAGCATTGAAGGATGAAAAACTTGCTAAGTCTGCTGCTAATGCTTTAAAAAATGTTATACTTGTATATGGTGCTTTTGATGAAGTGGCTGAATTGTCAAAAACTAATCAGTATGCAGCTGAAGTAATAAAATCATGGGTAGAAGGTGAATGGTTTACAAGTAAACCTGATCTTAAAAAAGAGATAAAAGTAAAAGTATTTAAAGTTGATGGGGAGATTAATACGGATGACTTCTCACCAGCAAAACATGCATTTAGTAGACCAGATATACCGTTACATGCTCTTGCTATGGGTGAAACAAGATTTCCAGGTGGTATTCAACAGATAGCTAAGTTTAGAGAAGAAGGGTATCAGGTAGCTTTTGTTGGTGATGTTGTTGGTACAGGTTCTTCAAGAAAATCTGCAACAAACTCTGTAATGTGGCATATTGGAGAAGATATCCCTTATGTACCTAATAAGAGAAGAGGTGGAATTGTTATAGGTGGTCTTATTGCTCCAATATTTTTTAATACCGTTCAAGATTCAGGTGGCTTACCGATAATGTGTGATGTCACAGGTATGAAAACTGGTGATGTCATTATTATCGATACTGAAAAGCTTGAAATAAGAAAAGAAAATGGTGAAGTATTAACTAAGTTTGAATTTAAACCATCCACAATAAAAGATGAGTTCAGAGCTGGTGGCCGTCTCAATTTAATAATAGGTAGAGCATTAACAAATAAAGCAAGGAAGTTCTTGGGATTAGGTGAATCAACATTATTTGTAATTCCTAAAAACCCAGTACCTAAGCCAAATCAAGGATACACTCTTGCTCAAAAAATTGTTGGAAAAGCTTGCGGTGTTGATGGAGTTTTACCAGGTACTGCATGTGAACCTAAGATGACCACTGTCGGTTCTCAAGATACAACTGGACCTATGACTGCTGATGAATTAAAAGAGCTTGCTTGTCTCAGGTTCCAGGCTGATCTGTTTATGCAGTCTTTCTGCCATACCGCAGCATATCCAAAACCTGCTGATGTTAAAATGCATAAGACATTACCCGGATTTATTATTGCAAGGGGTGGTGTATCATTGAAACCTGGTGATGGTGTTATCCATTCATGGCTAAATAGATTATTGCTCCCAGATACAGTTGGTACTGGTGGTGACTCCCATACAAGATTCCCTATCGGTATATCTTTCCCAGCTGGTTCAGGTCTTGTAGCATTTGCAGGTGCCCTTGGATTTATGCCACTTGATATGCCAGAGTCAGTTCTTGTTAAATTTAAGGGTAAATTAAACCCTGGTATAACATTGAGAGATGTAGTTAATGCTATTCCATATGTTGCAATCAAGCAAGGGCTTCTTACTATTGCTAAAAAAGGGAAGAAGAATATATTTAATGGAAGAATTCTTGAAATGGAAGGTCTTCCTGATTTGACTGTTGAGCAGGCATTTGAATTAACAGATGCAGCAGCTGAAAGATCAGCAGCAGCAGCTACTATAAAATTATCTGAAGAAACTGTGGCAAATTACTTAAGAAGTAATATAGCTCTTATGAAGCAGATGATAGTTGAAGGTTATCAAGATGCTAAAACACTTGAAAAGAGAATAAAAGCATGTGAAGAGTGGCTTAAAAATCCAGTTCTTCTATCAAGAGATGAAAATGCTGAATATGCTGCAGTTATAGAGATCGACCTATCAGAGATTAAAGAGCCTATATTGGCTTGTCCAAATGACCCAGATGATGTAAAACTTCTTTCTGAAGTGGCTGGAGACAAGATAGATGAGGTATTTATCGGTTCTTGTATGACTAATATTGGTCATTTCAGAGCTGCTGGTAAAATTTGGGAAAAAGAGAAGGAGGCTCCAGCAAGGATATGGTTGACCCCTCCAACTAAGATGGATGCTGCACAATTAATGAGAGAAGGTTATTATTCTATTTACTCACAAATAGGTGCAAGAACTGAGATTCCTGGTTGTTCACTCTGTATGGGTAATCAGGCAAGGGTTAGATCAAAATCTACTGTAATTTCCACATCCACAAGGAACTTCGATGATAGGATGGGTGATGGTGCAAGGGTATATTTAGGTTCTGCAGAACTTGCCGCTGTTGCTGCTTTACTTGGGCAACTGCCTACACCTGATGTATATTTTAAATATCTAAATGAAAGGGTTGAACCTAAGAAAAATGAAATTTATAAATATCTTGAATTCGATAAAATGGGTAAATTTACTCTAAGTTATGTAGAGTAACAGGTATTAAGGGGTACTTATGGTACCCCTTTTTTGCTGATATGTTTAAAGGTTTAGATTACGAATTATTGGACATTGGTGAAGGTAGAAAGCTTGAAAGGTTTGGTGATGTAATTGTAGATCGACCATCTCCTCAATCTCTACATAAAAAATCTTTGGAAACTTTTCATTGGGGTAGATCAGATGCATTTTATGATAAGGATAAAGGTTGGGTTTTTAAAAATCCAGAAATTAAGAATGAATGGTTTATCAA
>JAINCL010000100.1:0-5906 GCA_036574145.1 Deferribacterales bacterium
AATAGATATTTCAGCATTAAGTAGCATTATTTATGCAAAATATCCTGATAATTTTCTGATAATACCTGATATATCTATAAGTTCAATTGAAAAAGTTAAAAGTGTTGTACTATTTTCGTATTTTTCCAAAGATAAATTAAAAGGCAAGAAAATCTATCTAACAGATGAGTCTGGTACAAGTACGGTATTGCTTAGAATAATATTCAAAAAATTTTGGGATATTGATGTTAGTTATACCAATGAAGAAAATGATGCTTATGCTTATTTATATATCGGAGATAAGGCTCTTTTGAATTATTATAATGGGAAATTTGAGTATAAATATGATTTAGGTGAAGAGTGGTATAGAAATACCAGCTACCCGTTCGTCTACGCTTTGTGGCTTTTGAATAAAACTAAAAGGGAGGATGCATTAGATTTTATAAAGCTGTTATTGACAATAAAAGGTGAAAGTAAAGATAATTTATCGATATTGATTGATGAGTATAGATTAAAAGGGTTGACAACCTATCAGATATTGGATTATTGGGAAACTATAGATTATAATCTCACAGATAAACATATAAAAGGTTTGTTACTATACTACAGTTATGCAAAAGAGTTGGGAGTTATAAATAGCATCCCTTCATTGGATTTCTACATTTAATTACTGGCGGAAGTGGGAAAGAATCGAACTTTCCTTCCGCTTTTGGCGGAACAGAGAGGTTTGAAGCCTCCGGGGTGCACCAGCTACCCAACCACTTCCAGTTTATTCTTCATTCATTTTTTCTATTATTGTATAAATCTCTTGATTGACAGTTATCGTCTCTGGGTTGATTAAACCTACTATTTTTTTCGATAATACTGTCTTTTTACTCAAATCTATCTGGTATGGTGGTATATCTAATCCTTTAGGATTTTTAAATACAATTATAATTGGCGAAACTGGATCTTTTGTAGTTTTTGCAACTATGGCAACCTCATTTGTATTCAGTAATACAATCGACCCTACTGGGTAGATACCGGTTGTATTTACAAAGAATTCAAAGATTTTTCTATTGATATGCTTGTCTGTCCATCCAAACATCATCTTTATGGCTGAAGGTGGATTCATCCCGTTATGATATACACGTTTACTTGTTATTGCATCATATATATCTACAACTGCACCAATTTTGCCAAATAAAGATATCTCTTCATCCTTTAATCCATACGGGTATCCACTTCCATCATACCTTTCATGATGTTCTATAACTATTTTAAGATATTCTGGGTCTAACCCATTTTTAATAAGATAATCATACCCCTTTGTAACATGTGTTTTCATTATGGCAAATTCTTCGTCTGTTAGTTTCCCAGGCTTATTTAAGATCTCTATCGGTACAAGCATCTTGCCGATATCATGTAGGAGGGCGGAAGATGATAAAGCAACTAAGTCTTTGTATGGTATATTTAGAAGTTTGCCTAAAGATGTTGCGAATACAGATACATTTACACAATGTTGAAATGTATAATCATCATATGTTTTTAATTTAGAAATACTTGTAAGAAGATCACCTTTTTTTAACGTTAGGTCTGCTATTTTGTCGGCAATTAGTTTGACACCTGTGTAATCAAATAATTTGCCAGATCTAACATCATCCATCATACTCCTAATAATTTTTACAGATTGTTCATATATTTCAGAAGCTTTAGTGAGGTTTTGATAGTCTATGTAATGTTTTGGTAGTTCTTCATATATCTCATTGATAATCTCTTTGTTTTCTTCTATCAATTCAGTTATTGTTTCTTGATCAGAACCTTCGGTGTAAACATATTGAATACCATATTTTTTCAGTTTATTGATAACATTTTTATCTTTGATTGTAAATTTATGCTTTAGAAATGGTGTGTCCAGCCAGCTGGCATCTAATTTTAATACTTTATCACCAACTTTCAAATCATTGACAGATACTTTTTTCATTTATGGTATAATAATTTTAATTATTATTTAAGTCAATAGCTATTTTATTTAAAATTAGTTAAAGTTTTTCATCAGTTCAAAGTATTCATCAAACTCTTCGATATTCTTAATATTTTTGACCTCATTTTTCTTAATACTTATACCTGTATTACTTTCCAGAGTAAACTCTTTTACAAATTCAACAAACTCCACTTCCATCTTTCTTTTATATTCTTCATAATCTTTTTTAGTATCTTCTACAAAATTGCTGAAATCTTCTTCAATATCCTTCAAATATCTCTTAAATTCACCTTTTGTTGCCTTAACAGATATAGATCCTTCTTTAAGTATAATATCAATTTCATCCTTATTTACACTTACTAAAAATTTTGTTCCTTTAACTCCGATTATGGCAGATTTCGTTGCAACTTTTACCCCTTCTTTATCTCCTTGTTTCTGAATTTCAAAAACAACTTTCCCATTTTTAAGGTTAACAGTTTTAATATCTTTAATAAGCATAATTGAATTTTCTGTTATCACGATCTTGGAGTTATCTATAAATTTAATATATGCATTTGAGTTTTTAAAGGTCCGGAGGGAATCTTTTTTATTTAGTGTCATCCCATCTTTAGCAGAGACACCCCTTGGAGAACCTGATTTATATACAATCACTTTACCATCAGCTTTTTCTATGGTTGCTGCCATTTCAGTAGAAAAACCTAATGTTGTAGATAGTAAAAAACATACTAAGTAAAGAATAATTTTTTTCATGGTAGACCTCCTATTTTGGATTATATCTTTTTTTATAAAAAATTCAACATTTATATTGTATTATTTTACCTATTGATTATAATTAAATTATATATCTCATAAAGGAGGTCAATATGTTTTTGGAAGCTATAGCAGTTTCTCTTCTCAAAACTCTTTCATCTTTCTTATTCTCTAAGATGTTGGTGTATTCTGATATAAATATACAGGGTGCTCCGTCATGGTATCTAAAGCCCGAATCTGCATATGTTTGTGTAGATACCTATCAGGAAGGTGGTATAGAATCTGTTGAAATTGCAAAAGATAGAACTAAAAAATTAATGATTAAAAAAATAAACGAGATTATGGAGATTATTGTATATGATAATTATCGGAATTTGACAGATGAGGGTGAAAAACTTTTTGTAAAATCTTTTCTAAATGATGAGGATCTACCTGTGTTTGTAAATAAAAATCTTGATTATAAAGATATCGAACATCAACAAAAAAGAGGTATTACTTTTGTAAGAGGGTGTATTGATAAAAATGTTTTAATCGAATACGAGAAAGAAAGGATAGGTATAATAAGAAAAAATTTGACCCATAAAAGAGCTGAAAAGGGGTTTGAAGAGTTAGACAATTCACAAAAATAGTTACATGGAGTATATATGAAAAAACTAATTTTTAGTTTATTTATTTTTTTGGTATTGATGGGTTATGGATATACTTATGATGGTGGTTTTGGAGAATATTTAAAAAAAGAGGTTTCAGATTTTACAGAATTTAAAAATCAAAATGATAAAGAATTTTATGAATATTTAAAAACCTCCTGGAAAGAATTTAAAAGTTTTCTACCTTTACAAAGGGATAAAACTCCAAAAATCAAAAAGCCTCCCGTAATTAAAGATAAGAGGATTAATCTGGAGAAAAAAGAAGAAAAGAAGGTTTCTGATGTTGGATATATTAACCAGGTAGATGTTACTAATAAAGATAAAATGCCTGAGACTTTTAATATGGTTGTTGATGAACAGAAAGTAGATTTTTATGGAATAGATATAAATCTTAGAAATATTAATTATGGGAGATTGATTTCAGAGCCGATAACAGGGGATAAGATTGCTGAGGCCTGGAAAATACTTGCAACTTATAAAGATGATAGTCTTGTTAGGCAGTTAAGGGAAAATGGTTCTCAAAAAAGGTTAAGTGATTGGTCATATTTTAAATTGGTGAAACTTGTCGCTGATACTCTATATCCAAATAATTATAACGATAGGATGATATTATCATGGTTTTTATTATCTAGATTAGGTTTTGAAGTTAAGGTAGGTTATAATAGCGAAAATATATTTCTATTGGTACCTTCTAAACAGATCATCTATGGGGTACAGTTTTTTAATTTTAACAATGTTAGATATTATGTTATCTGGTCACAAAATCGAAATATAAAGAATCTATACAGCTATACCTTAAAACATGCAGAATCGGAAAAGATATTCCTTTTTGATATAAAGGATAGAATTAATAGTAGATATGTTCAAAAGGAGTTGTCGTTTTATTATGATGGTAAAAAATATAGTTTTCCAGTTGAATATGATATAGTAACAGTAGATTTTTATAAAGATTTTCCTCAGACTGATTTATCCGTGTATTATAATGCTGATATTTCAGGGCGAATTATAGAGACAGTTATGGAACATTTAGGGAAGATTATTGAGGGGAAGGATGAATTGGATTCAGTGAATATGATTTTAAGATTTGTTCAGACGGCATTTGCTTACAAGACAGATCAGGAGCAATTCGGATATGAAAAATATTTTCTTCCTGATGAAACGATACATTACCCTTATTCAGATTGTGAAGATAGATCCATTCTTTTTGCTTACCTTGTAAGAAAGCTATTGGGATTGAAAGTGATTTTACTGGAGTATCCTGGGCATGTAGCTACAGCTGTAAGGTTTAATAATAATGTAGTGGGAGATAAAGTTATTTTTAATGGTGAGGTTTATACTGTAGCTGATCCAACCTATATAAATGCAAATGTTGGTATGACTATGCCACAGTTTAAAAATGTGAGACCAAAGGGGATATTTTAGAAGATAAAGGTAAAGGTAAAGGTTGAGGAAAAGGTCAAATTTAACTATGGAGTGGAAGATTTGAAAATTAGAAGGTGAAAAAAAGAAAAAATTTAGTTGACAAAATGAAATCTGATATTACAATTATAATATAGGCTGTAAAGGCTAAAAAAAACGGAGGGAATATATGAAAAAAATTTTTATGATGGTTCTTTTAACAGCTTTTTCTGTGCTTTTCCTTTTTGGATGTGGTGAAAAGCAACCTGAGAAGAAATTGGCTAATCCATGTTTTGAAGGAGCTCCAGCTTGGGTTATTGATCCAAGTATGGAAGGTGGAATAACAGGTCTTGGCTCTGCTAAGATAGGACCAGCTGGAATCAGTTTTGCTCGTCAAGAGGCTACTGCTGCTGCAAGGGATGAGATGGCGAGGAATATAAGTGTAAAAGTAAACAATATGTTTAAGAGCTTTACTCAGACTACAGGTATTGGTGATGCCCAAACAGTTGACAAAGTAGCATCTAATGTGTCCAAACAGGTTGCCAGTCAGGTAATTGAAGGTAGTAAAGTTAAGAACACATGGATATCTCCTGCATGTAACGAACTTTTTGTACTTGTAGTTCAAGATCCAAATATCACAAAACAGGCTGTTAAACAGGCAGTTAACACAAGTCTAAAAAATGAGCAGGCTTTGTGGCAGTTGTATCAGGCTAAAAAAGCCCATGAAGAGATGGACAAAGAGATCGAAAAAGAATTTGGAGCTAAGCAGTAATATTGAAAAGATTGTTATTCCAGGGTGGTCAAGTATGACTACCCTTTTTTTATATTTATAAAGGGGATCTTATGAAAAAAATAGTGTTTATAATTTCAATAGTTTTTTTAGTATTTGCTTGTCATAATAGTAAACCGATTTCAAACAGTGACTATTCAGGTGCTCCAGAGTGGGTGTATGGTAATACTCCATCTGGGAAAATTTGTTATGTGGGTAGTGCTATGCCTCATGTAAGTGGGAAACCATACCAGCGGGCCCTTGCAGTTTCGCGAGGGATTGAGGGGATAGCAAGACAAAAAAACGTCAAGGTTAATGTGGAGGTTGAAACTTTAATGACAGGTACCAGTCAGAGTACATCTACAGCGATGAATGTTTATAGTTTGCAAACCACTGAAGG
>JAINCL010000001.1:0-4310 GCA_036574145.1 Deferribacterales bacterium
AGCATCAGAAAAGATTTTTGTATCATCTGCATGTGGTGGTGGTGGATCTTGTGGGCAATGTAAAGTAAAAGTGATAAAAGGTGGTGGTGCATTACTTCCCACAGAAAAAGCACATATCAATAGGAAACTTGAAAGGGAAGGTTATAGATTATCGTGTCAGTTGACTGTTAAAGATGATATTGAGATCTTTTTGCCACCAGAGGTATTTTCTGCAAAGGAATACCTTTGTGAGGTTGTTTCCAATAGAAATGTTGCAACTTTCATTAAAGAATTAGTTCTTAAATTACCAGATGAAGAGTTCCATTTTGAGGCTGGCGGTTACATACAGATTAGGATACCTCCTTATAAAGTTAAATTCTCAGAATTTGATATTGAAGATGAGTATAGAGGTGACTGGACTAAATATAAATTATGGGAACTTGAATCTGTAAATGATAAGGAGGTAATTAGAGCATATTCCATGGCGAATTACCCTTTGGAAAAAGGTATTGTCAAGTTAAATGTCAGAATAGCTACTCCACCACCAAAAAGTGTTGGTATCCCCCCTGGTGTGGGCTCGTCATATATATTCTCTTTAAGACCGGGTGACAGGGTAAAGATTTTAGGACCGTTTGGAGAGTTCAAAGCTTCAGATACAGATGCTGAAATGATCTTTATAGGTGGTGGTGCAGGTATGGCACCTCTTAGATCAATAATTTTTGATCAGATCTTCAGGGTAAAAAGTGGTAGGAAGATAAGCTATTGGTATGGAGCAAGAAGCCTCAGGGAGATCTTTTATGCTGAAGAGTTTGAAGATCTACAGAAAAATCATTCAAACTTTAGCTGGCATGTCGCTCTCTCAGAACCGCTACCTGAGGATAATTGGAATGGGTTAACAGGTTTTATCCATGAGGTGGTTTACAGAGAATATCTTAAAAATCATCCAGCACCAGAAGATGCAGAATACTACCTTTGTGGTCCGCCGATGATGCTTAAAGCTGTTCTTGAAATGCTTGACAATCTTGGGGTTGAGAAGAAAAATATAAGGTTTGACGATTTTGGAGGTTAAAATAAATTTAATAAAGTTATTGAAATCTTTTTTATATATCATATTATAATGCTATGATAAGGAGGTTTTTATGGATATTTTGACAGGTATTAAAGAGAGAAGATCGATAAATTTTTTTGAAGTCGGGAAAGTAATACCAGATGATACAGAAATAGAATTAATAAAAGTGGCTAACTTAGCACCGTCATCAATGAATCTCCAGCCATGGAAGCTAATTGTTGTGAAAACAGAAGAGATGAAAGAGAAACTGATGCAGGTTGCTTTTGGTCAGCCTAAGGTCAAGGAAGCTTCAGTGGTTTTTGTAATTATTGCTGACCCTAAGGCTTTGGAAGAGAATATCGATAAGGTTCTGGAAAGTTGGGTTAATCTTGGGTATATTGATAAACCCACAGCTGAGAAGTATAAACAGATGGCTTTTGCTTTGTATTCTGATCCAAATTCAGAAAAGAGGAAGATATTTGCAGTTAAAAACAGCTCATTTTTTGCTATGAACCTTATGAATGCGGCAAGAGGTTTTGGTCTTGAGACACATCCTATGGATGGTTTTGATGAAGCATCCCTTAAGAAGCTTTTTAATCTTGATGATAATGTAATAATCCCTTTGATAATAGCATGTGGTTATAAAAGAGAAGGTATAACACTTTTACCCAGAGCATTTAGAAGAGATATAGATGATTTTGTTAAATTTGTATAAAAATAGGGTGGATATCCACCCTATTTTATTTTAGAAAGCTATATTCATACTCAGTATGATCTTTATACTTATTCTCCAGAATTGCAACAACATCTTCAATGAACACTAACTCTTCATTGGTTGGGATTACAAATACTTTAACTTTTGAATCAGGTGTCGAGATCTCTGTTTCCCCAGATTTGCTAAATGTTTTCTTATTCTTTTCAAAATCTATCTTTATCCCCATTTCTTCAAGGTTTGATAAAGCTTTTTCTCTTATAAGCCAGGCGTTTTCACCTACACCAGCAGTAAAAACTATGGCGTCCACTCTACCTAACACTGCATAATAGCTACCGATATATTTTTTCAGTCTGTAAGCTTCTATTTCAAGGGCAAGCTGGCATCTTTTATCACCAGTTTCAGCACAGGCTATAACATCTCTTCGGTCGGTATATTTACCAGTGATACCCAGAATACCTGATTTTTTGTTTAAGAGATTATCCATCTCTTTTGGTCCGATATTTAACTGTTGTTGCATAAATAGAGGGATAGCTGGATCCAGATCACCACATCTTGTACCCATTGCTGCACCTTCCAATGGGGTAAGCCCCATTGATGTATCTATTGAAACGCCATTTTTTATTGCTGTATGGGATACACCATTACCTATATGCATTGTTATAATATTACATTCTTTGGCAGGTTTCCCAAGCAGCGCAGCAGCTCTTTTGGAAACATAAAGGTGACTTGTTCCGTGGAAACCGTATCTTCTAACACCATATTTTTCATACCAGTCATATGGTACTGCATAGATATAAGCATGTTCTGGCATTGTTTGATGAAATGCTGTATCAAATATAGCTACATGAGGTATGCTGGGCATTACAGATTTGGCTGCTCTTATACCTGCAAGATTGGGTGGATTATGAAGTGGTGCGAGATGTTGAACTTCCTCAATGGCTTCAATTACTTTGTCATCTATAAGCACCGAGCATTTAAACTTTTCACCACCATGAACTACTCTATGACCAACAGCTGAAATCTCAGATACATCTTTAATAACACCTTTGTTGGAATCTACTAATGTATGTACAACTAAATTTATCGCTGTATTGTGGTCATGACACTCATATTCTTCCCTTAAAGTGTCTCGACCACTAACTTCATGAACTATAAAGGAATCCCCAATTCCAATCCTTTCTACAATACCTTTAGCCACAACTTTTTTAGCTTCCCAATCGAAAAGCTGATATTTTACCGATGAACTACCACAGTTTAAAGCCAAAATTTTCATTCTTCTCCTCCGGTTTTATTCTGCCTGAACAGCAGTGATTGCTGCAACATTCACTATGTCCATATATTTACACCCTCTGGATAGATCATTTACAGGTTTTTTAAGTCCCTGAATAATTGGACCTATCGCTTCAGCACCTGCTATCCTTTCCACTAATTTATAAGCGATATTACCTGCATCTAAATCGGGGAATATGAGAACATTGGCATGCCCTGCTACCTCGCTTCCGGGTGCTTTCCTTTCACCAACAGATTTTAGTAGTGCAGCATCAGCCTGCAATTCACCATCAATTTTAAGATTTGGGTTAAGTTCTTTAGCAATTTTTAGGGCTACCAATACTTTATCTATATCGGGATGTTCTGCGCTCCCTTTTGTTGAAAAGGATAGCATAGCTATTTTTGGTTCCTCCTCAAGGAAAGCTTTACAGCTGTCGGCTGTGGCTAATGCTATTTCAGCCAGTTGTCTTGGATTAGGATTGGGGTTTACCGCACAGTCGGCAAATATTATTGCACCCTCTTTACCAAACTCTTTTTTATTAGTTACCATGATAAAACAGCTTGATACAGTATTTATTCCAGGTTTTGTCCCTATAACTCTTATGGCAGCCCTTAAAACATCGGCTGTGGTATTGCATGCCCCGGTGACACAACCCTGTGCAATATCCTTTTCCACAAGCATAGCACCAAAATATAATATATCTTTCATAGAGTTTAGAGCTTCCTCTTCGGTGGTACCTTTCGATTTTCTTTTCTCATAATAGTATGAAGCAAAATCATTGAGATATCTACTTGTGGATGGATTGATTATTTCACAGTTTATCGGGTATCCTTTTGATTTAAAAAGAGCTTCCACCTGTTTTTCATCACCTAAGACGATTACTTTTGCGAGTTTGTTATTAACAATGGTGTTTGCGGCATCGATTGTCCTTTCATCGTGTCCTTCAGGTAAAACGATGGTTTTCTGTTTTTCTTTTGACATTTCCCAGAATTTTTCCATTAGTGTCATAAAGCACCTCTCAAATAGAATTATATTTTATTTTATATGTAAAAAAAATAAATGTCAAGTTATATTAATTAAAATTCAGTATAACAATACAAAAATACTAAAATTGTCCTTTAAAATACTTAAGAGTTAGGTTAAGTGATTTTTCTATTGTGCCAAGTGCATGCTTTAGTCTATTCTGATTATATACGGAGAGGGTTTCAGGATTGATATACTTGCTAATCGGTTTTCCATTTTCAGCATCTTTTAATTCTTTTGTTAATGCAAGGTCAACAATTGTCTCATATGCTGTG
>JAINCL010000101.1:0-8924 GCA_036574145.1 Deferribacterales bacterium
TATATATTGGCATTTTTGGCTATAATCTCTTCAATCTTCATGATAACGAGAGAGAATCCTGTTCATTCTGCATTCTGGATGCTGCTCACATTCTTTTCAGTCGCAGGGATTTTTGTGCAGTTGAATGCTGAATTTATAGCGGCTATTCAAGTGTTGGTATACGCAGGAGCGATTTTGGTACTTTACCTCTTCGTTGTTATGCTCCTCAATCCTAAAAGTAAGGGATTTATAAAGATACCTTTTAGATATGTAATAGGTATTGTTGCATCATTTGTTGTGCTTATACAGGTTTTGATAACTCTTAAAAGCGCAAATGTTATAGGTAAACCTGGAGTGTATACTCAAGAGGTGTATAATCAGTATGGGAACGTTAAAATTTTTGGTTATGAGCTTTTTTCAAACTACCTTGTGCCATTCGAGGTTGTATCTGTTATGCTGTTAATTGCAATGATAGGTGCAATCGTATTGGCTAAGAAGGATTAGGAGGGTAGTTATGACATTACAACATTATCTTGCACTAAGTGCTATAATTTTCAGTATAGGTATGACAGGGGTATTGGTAAGAAGAAATCTGATAGTTATGTTTATGTCAGTTGAGCTTATGCTTAATGCTGTGAATATAAATTTAGCAGCATTTTCTAAATACTTAAATGCTCTTGGCGGACAGGTTTTTATAGTATTTGTGATGGCTGTGGCGGCAGCTGAAGCTGCAGTAGGTCTTGCACTTATAATTACATTATTTAAGAACAAGCCTACAGTAAATGCAGATGAACTTAATACGATGAATGGTTAAGGAGTTGCCAATGATAGAGTTAGGAATTCTTTTAGCCCCACTTGCGGCGCTTATAATAAATGGAATCTTTGGCAGACTGTACATTAAAAATAAAGCCCATTATATTGCTATAGCAGGAGTATTGGTGTCTTTAGGTATATCTCTATTGACATTCTTCAAGGTTATGAATGGGTATAGAGTTGATACCGTGGTGTATGAATGGGTGCTGGCAGATAATATCGTTATCCCATTTGGAATATTGATAGATCCACTTACAGCCATTATGCTTGTGGTTGTTACATTTGTAAGTAGTATGGTTCATATATATTCCATTGGGTATATGCATCATGATAAAGGGTACTGGAGATTTTTTACATATCTTTCAATCTTTACCCTTTCAATGTTAGTACTAGTAATGGGTAATAACTTCTTAATGCTTTTTGTTGGTTGGGAGCTTGTTGGTTTATCATCATATTTACTAATCGGTTTCTGGTTCCACAAAAAGAGTGCTGCTGATGCCAATAAGAAAGCGTTCGTAGTTAACAGAGTTGGTGACTTCGGCTTTTACATCGGTATCTTATTGGTTATTGTTACTTTTAAAGGTTTAAATTACTCAGATGCTTTCAATCATGAAGCTATTGTTGCTATAAAGAACAATAGTTTTAATCTATTTGGTATAGATTTTAGCTTGATAGATCTTATGACTTTTGGGCTTTTCTGTGGTGCAATAGGTAAATCTGCTCAATTTCCATTACATGTTTGGTTACCAGATGCGATGGAAGGTCCTACACCAGTATCAGCGCTTATCCATGCTGCTACGATGGTTACTGCAGGGGTTTATATGGTTGCAAGATGTAACCCATTATTTTCACAGGCACATATTACAAGCGAAATTGTAGTATATATCGGTGCTGCCACAGCATTGTTAGGTGCTACAATAGGCTTGACTCAATTCGATTTTAAGAGGGTTCTTGCATATTCAACTGTGAGCCAGCTTGGATACATGATTATGGCTACAGGTACTGGAGCATATATTGCTGGTATATTCCACTTGTTTACACATGCATTTTTTAAGGCGTTATTATTCCTGTGTTCCGGTAGCGTAATGCATGCAATGCAGGATAATCTGGATATTAGAGTGATGGGTGGACTCAGGAAGAAGATGCCTATTACAGCATATACTTTCTTAATAGGTTGTATTGCTATTGCAGGTATCCCACCACTTGCAGGTTTCTGGAGTAAAGATGAAATATTGGCAATGGCATTTGCGACAGACCATAAACTTGCATGGTTTATTGGGACAGTTGTTGCATTTATGACAGCATTTTATATGTTTAGATTGTGGTGGATGGTATTTACTGGTGAGCCAAGGGATCATCATCTTTATGACCATGCACATGAATCTCCATGGCAGATGACTATGCCACTTGTATTGTTAGCAATATTATCTGTTTTGGTAGGTATGCTTTTTGGATATCCACTTGAAGATGGTTATATACACAAATTCTTAGGACCAGTGCTTACTCCTGAAGGTGCACATCCTCACCACATGGAGCATAGTACTGCGACCTTGTTGATGTTATTATCTATTATAGTCGCAGTTGCAGGTATTGCATTATCATACCTTTACTATGTTAAATCTAAAGAACTACCAGAGAAAACTATTAAAACATTTAGACCATTACATAAACTGTTCTACAATAAATGGTACTTTGATGAGATATATGATGCTTTAATAGTGCAACCTATTGTTACGAATTCAAGATTCTTATGGAAAGGATTTGATGCTAACTTCATAGATTTCATAGTTAATGCATTTGGTAAAGTTTCAAATTTCTTTGGTGGAATATTGAAATACTTACAAACTGGTAGAATACAGACATATATTTTTACGATGGTTGTAGGGGTTATAATCCTTGTAGCCATATTTTATGTAGGTTAGGAGGCTGACAATGATGGAAAATATATTATCGATACTGATTTTCTTCCCAGTAGTTGCAGCCGTATTTATACTTATATTTAGTAAGAGCGGCAAATTTGCAATGTGGAGTGCATTTATAGCAAGTGTTATAGAATTTATACTTACTATTCCACTTATGACAAACTTTGATAAAGGAACTGCTGGAATGCAGTTTGTTGAAAGATATTACTGGATTAGAAGCTTTAATATAGATTACTATCTTGGAGTTGATGGGATCTCTATATTAATGGTATTTTTGACAACACTCTTATCTGCTATAGCTATACTTGGTTCCTTTACTTATATTCAGAAAAGGGAAAAAGAATTTTATGTTTCAATGTTAGTGCTTGAAGCGGCTATGGTTGGTGTTTTCTGTGCCCTTGACTTCTTCTTATTCTACATTTTCTGGGAAGCTATGTTAATCCCTATGTATCTTATAATAGGTGTTTGGGGCGGACAGAGAAGAATCTATGCAGCTGTTAAATTCTTCCTTTATACTTTAGCAGGTTCAGTATTTATGATGCTTGCTATTATTGCGCTATATTTCAAATATGGAAGCATGACAGGGGAATACACATTTGATATATTAAAGATCTCTGCTATGGGAGCTCAATTCCCTGTAGAATTTCAGATTATAGTATTTCTTGCATTTTTCTTTGGGTTCGCAATTAAGGTGCCAATGTTCCCATTCCATACATGGTTACCAGATGCACACGTTGAAGCGCCTACAGCTGGTTCTGTAATCCTTGCTGGTGTACTTTTGAAGATGGGTACATACGGATTTTTAAGATTCTGTTTACCTATAACACCTATAGCGTCCATTAAGTTTGTTCCTCTTATTGCAATCTTATCTGTTATAGCAATTATCTATGGTGGCTTGGTTGCAATGGTTCAGGAGGATGTAAAGAAACTTGTAGCTTACTCATCTGTAAGCCATATGGGTTTTGTTACATTAGGAATCTACGCTTTTAATCAGTCAGGGATAGAAGGTGGTATTCTTCAGATGTTTAACCATGGTATAATAACAGGAGCCTTGTTCCTACTTATAGGTCTAATATATGAGAGAACACATACAAGGCTAATTGCTGATTATGGTGGTATTGCAGCAAAAGTACCTGTTTACTCCACAGTATTTTTGATATTTACCATGGCTTCTGTTGCATTACCAAGTATGGGTGGATTCATAGGTGAATTTCTGGTACTCGTGGGCGCATTTAAATCGTTCCCAACATATGCTGCAGTTGCATCTTTAGGTGTGATTGTGTCAGCTGTATATATGTTATGGATGTATCAAAGAGTTTTCTTCCAGACTGTAAATCCTAATTTACACCATCTTGAAGATATGAATGTTAGGGAAGTCTTTTATATGTTCCCACTATTGATAATAGTGTTCTGGACAGGGTTATATCCAGAGACATTTACCTCTTATATGCATGAATCTGTTAAACAACTTGTAGAACAGATTAATGCTGTTAGTATAGCAATGAAGTAGGGGAGGTAGCGATGA
Organism: Deferribacterales bacterium; assembly: GCA_036574145.1. Classification (GTDB taxonomy): domain Bacteria; phylum Chrysiogenota; class Deferribacteres; order Deferribacterales; family Calditerrivibrionaceae; genus Calditerrivibrio. The sequence goes on from JAINCL010000101.1 coordinate 4,240, forward strand.
TTGAGAATTTAGTTTCAATAATGCCTGAGCTTATGATGACTATATTTGGATTAATATTAATAGTTATCGATATAATTGCAGGGAAAAATAGTAAAGCTGGAGTTGGATATTTCGGGATATTCTTTATAATAGTTGCCATCCTTGCCTCTGTACCAGTTGGTGGATTTAAAATATTTGGATTTGGTAATACACTTGTCTGGGATATGTACTCATTTGCATTCTTCTGTGTATTTGCCATAGCATATATTATGTCTACATTAGGATCTGTTGATTACCTCAGAGAAAAGGGTATACTTAAAGGTGAGTACTATACCATAATGTTCTTCAGCATAGTCGGAATGATGTTTATGGTTAGTGCCACTGATCTTGCAGTTCTTTATGCAGGGATGGAAACAATGGCAATTTCTATGTATATCCTTGCAGGGTTTGAAAAAAATAATCTGAAATCAAACGAAGCAGGTTTAAAATATTTCATAATAGGTGCATTTTCTTCTGCAATATTCCTGTTTGGTTTGTCATATATCTACGGTTACACAGGTTCAACTAGATATGTAGATATAGCTCAGATGATACAAACAAATGGTTTAAGTAATTTCAATATAAAGTTAGGGATGGTAATGATGCTTGCAGGTCTTGCATTTAAAATATCAGCAGTACCATTCCATATGTGGGCACCAGATGTGTATAATGGAGCTCCAACACCGGCTACAGGGTTCATGACTGTTGCACCTAAGGCTGCGGCAATGGGTGCCATAGTTAGATATGTATGGATTGCCCTTGAGCCTGCAGCTGGACAGTGGCAGTTATTCTTCTCTATATTAGCAGTACTTACTATGACTTATGGTAACCTTGTTGCATTGGCTCAGAACAATGTGAAAAGAATGTTGGCATATTCAGCAATTTCCCATGCCGGTTATATGTTAATTGGTGTTGTTGCTGTTAATGAATTTGGGTATAGGGCAATTGCGTTTTATACTTTTGTGTATGCTTTCATGAATATAGGAGCCTTTACAATCCTATCACTCATGAAAAATAAAGGTATTATTGAGGATGAAAGATTAGAAAGTTTTGCCGGCTTAGGTAAAAAGTATCCTATTACATCACTTGCAATGTTAGTATTCATGTTCTCATTGGCTGGTATTCCACCCTTGGCAGGATTTATGGGTAAATTTTATATATTTACAGCAGCTATTAAGAGTGGAGTAATCTGGCTTGCTATCGTAGGTGTGATAAATAGTGTAATAGCATGCTATTATTACATGAGGGTAACTATATTTATGTATTTCAAAGAATCTGAATATGATGTGGAAGTTAATATGAAACCTGCAAGTTTTATTGCATCATTACTTGCAGTTGTGTTCGTATTATTAATTGGAATATTCCCATCATTCTTTATGGATATAGTAAAATATATGATTGTGTAGGTGTATTATGGAGATAACTATTAAAGAAGCACTGGAAGATGCTAAACAGAAAGAGGTTTTGGCAAACGAGTTTTACATGAAACTGTATGACTATGTTAAAGACCTTGGTGCCAAAGCCATAATAAAAGAGCTTGCTGATGAAGAGATCAAACATAGAGAGTTGATACAGTCAATCATTGATGGTGGTAAGATTTCTGAATTGGGACAAGATATTAAATATTATTATACCGATCTTGGAATCAGTAAATTAGTGCTTCCGAAGGTTATAACACCAGAAATGTCTGTACAGGACATTTTACGTATAGCCATGAAACATGAAGATAATTCAAGAATCTTTTACGAGAAGCTTGCTGAAAAGTTTGCTGGCAGCGAAGTAGAGGAATTGTTTAGAAAGCTTGCAGTGGAAGAATCTGTTCATAGAAATAATATTCAGAAGATGTATGATGAGATCATACTAACAGAAAACTAAAATAGTTTCAAATTATAATAATAGGGGGCATTTGCCCCCTTTTTTTTTGTGAAAAAATGATATATAAGATATTAGTAAAATTTTAGAGGTGGTAAATGGAGATAATTAAGGAGATATTGAATTATAAAGATGAAATATTTCAAGTTAGAAATAGCGACGAACTATACCAGGTTTGGGTAAAGTATTTAGGTAAAAAGGGTAAGATATCTCTATTGAATAAGGAATTGAGAAATATACCTGATGAAAAAAAAGCTGAATATGGAAAGGTAATAGTTGAACTTAGGGAAGATTTTGAGAAATTATATCAGGAGAGAAAAGATTATATAAGAGCTCAAGAGATCAATGAGAAATTAATCAGGGAAGCAATAGATATAACTCTACCATCATTTCCTTTTAAAAGGGGTACTTATCACCCTATCACTCAAGTATATTATGAAATTGTTGATATATTTACATCGATGGGCTATGAGCTGGCTACTGGACCAGAAATTGAACTGGATTTTTATAATTTTGAAGCTTTAAATATACCAAAAGAGCATCCTGCTAGGGATATGCAGGATACTTTTTATATCACTGATGAGGTTCTATTAAGAACACATACATCACCTGTTCAGATAAGAACCATGGAAAAATTCAATCCCCCAATTAAGATCATTGCTCCGGGGAAGGTTTATCGTTGTGATAGTGATGTGACCCATACACCGATGTTTCATCAAGTAGAAGGTTTGTTGGTGGACGAAACTACAACATTTGGTGATCTTAAAGGGGCATTGGTGACCTTCATACATAGATTGTTTGGTGAAAATATACCGGTTAAATTCAGACCAAGTTTTTTCCCATTTACTGAGCCATCAGCCGAAGTTGATATGGGGTGTGTAATTTGTGGTGGCACAGGATGTCGCGTTTGTAAGGGGACAGGTTGGTTAGAAATACTTGGTTGTGGTATGGTTCATCCTAAGGTTCTTCAATCTGTAGGGTATGATATAGAAAGATATAGGGGGTTTGCTTTTGGTATGGGTATTGAAAGGATAACAATGCTTAAATATAGGATAGATGATCTACGCTTATTTTATGAAAATAATTTAGATTTTTTAAAACAATTTTAAGGGGTAAATAATGAGAGTTAGTTTAAATTGGATAAAAAAATTTGTAGATATTAACGGTATAGATCATAAAGAGATTGCTGATAAGCTAACAATGAGTGGTCTTGAAGTAGAGGGTATTGAGGTTGTTAAAGCACCAAAAGGTGTCGTAGTTGGGAAAGTAGTTGAGAAAGGGAAACATCCAAATGCAGATAAGCTGTCAGTGTGTAAAGTTTTTGATGGTACAGAATATTACCAGGTTGTATGTGGAGCATCGAATGTGGAAGCTGGTCAAACCATACCATTTGCTAAGATCGGTGCAGAGCTACCCAATGGTATGAAATTAAAAGAGGCTAAACTAAGGGGAGTGGAATCAAGAGGGATGATCTGTTCTGCGGCTGAACTTGGATTAGAGGAAGAAAGTGATGGTATTTTAGTGTTGCCAGATAGCTATGTGGCTGGTAAGGATATAAATGAATATATAGAGATTGAAGATGTAGTTTTAGAGATAAATATTACACCTAATAGAGCAGATTGTTTAAGTATACTTGGTGTGGCAAGGGAGATAGCTGTACTTTTTGGTAGAGATGTAAAGAATTATAGTTTTGTTGTGGAAGAAGATGAAGAGCAGGGAAAAGATTTAAGATTTGTTAAAATATTAAATAAAATAGATTGTCCAGCATATTACGGAAGAATAATTAAAGGGGTAAAATTAGGAGAATCTCCCGATTGGATAAAGACAAGACTCAGAAAGGTAGGTATTAGACCTATTAATAATATAGTTGATATTACAAATTATGTTATGATCGAATATGGACAACCGCTTCATGCCTTTGATCTAAGGATGGTAGAAGATGGGATAATTGTGAGAAATGCTGAAGATGGTGAGAAGATAATTACACTTGATGGGAAAGAAAGGGTATTAAACAGTAATATGCTTGTGATAGCTGATTCAAAAAAGGTACTTGCAATTGCTGGTATTATGGGTGGTGAATATTCTGGGATACAGAATGATACGGTGGATGTATTTCTGGAATGTGCATATTTTAGACCAGAGAGTATTAGACTTACATCAAGAAGATTGGGGTTAAAAACCGATTCATCTTATAGATATGAAAGAGGTATAGATGGAGGTTCTACATATAAAATGATTGATTATGCTGCATCTCTTATGGCAGAGATTTCTGGTGGTAGAGTACTTAAGGGTATACTTAATGATGGGATTGATGAATTTAAAAACAGATTAGTTGAATTTAGTACTGCGAAGATCAATTCATTATTAGGGGTTACTTTAGTAGAAGATAGTATGATCAAAATATTAAAGGATCTTGGCTTTGAAATTGTGAAAAATGGTGATGGTTATATTGCTACAGTTCCTAGCTATAGACAGGATATAAGCTTATGGCAGGATCTTGCTGAAGAGGTGGCAAGGATTTATGGTTATGATAAGATACCTGTAACAGTACCTAAGATTTATGCTTCATCAAAACCATCTGACAAATTGCAAAGTAAAATAAGACAAATTAAAGATATACTCGTAACAATGGGATATAACGAAGTAATCAATTATTCATTTATGGGTAAAGAATTTTTAAGTAAGTTTTTGGATGATAGATTTATTTTTATAAAAAATCCGTTATCCCAGGATATGGATACAATGAGAAGTGCTGTATTCCCTGGTGTAATTAAAAGTATCATAACCAATTATAG
>JAINCL010000102.1:0-3582 GCA_036574145.1 Deferribacterales bacterium
GCAACAATCATATCAAGACATTTTTCTTTAAGTTTCTGAAGAGCATTCTGTTCAAGGTCATGGGACTCAGCAGCAAAACCGACAAAAAACTGTTTATCAGACTTTTGCTTTGAAATCTCTTTAAGAATATCTACATTTTTAATTAGATGCAAACTTAAAGTTTCATCTTTCTTCTTTATTTTTTTATCAAACTTAGTCGCTACTTTATAATCAGCCACAGCAGCAGCCATTATCAGAATATCAATGTTATTTATATTTATAGAGACTGCGTTGTACATCTCATCAGCAGAGGTAACTTCTATCTTATTTACAAAAGTTTTTAAATATGTAGGACCAGTAATAAGTGTAACATCTGCCCCCATTTCATAGGCAACCTCAGCAATAGCATAGCCCATTTTACCACTTGATCTATTTGAGATAAATCTTACAGGATCTATATATTCCACAGTTGGACCAGCGGTAACGAGAATTTTCTTACCTTTTAATATACCATTTACTCTATTAACAAGACTTTTACCCTTTTTGAATATAATTTCAGGTTCCTCCATCTTACCTACACCTTTATCCCTGCAAGCAAGTACCCCCTCTATGGGATCAACAGTATAGATACCGTTCTTAACCAACTTATTCAAATTTCTTTTAAAAAAGATATTGTGATACATATTACTGTTCATCGCTGGAGCAATAAGAAGAGGTTTCTCATTAAACCTATAAGCCAAAGCTATAGATGTTAGCAAATTATCTGCAATACCATTTGCAATCTTTGAGATGGTATTGGCGGTGGCTGGGGCAATAATGAATATGTCAGCCCATTCAGATAAACTTATATGTTTTATATCTGAAGGTTCAATATAAGTCTCAAAATCATCAATATAAACCCTATTACCTGTAACAGACTCAAAAGTCAAAGGAGTAATAAATTTAGTGGCATTATTTGTCATAACCACTTTAACATTATCACCAGAAAGAGTAAATAGCCTGCACAGGCTTGGGATCTTATATGCTGCGATCCCACCTGTAACCCCAATAAGAATATTACTCATCTACAACTAATTTTCCAATAACTTTACCTTCCACTACCTCATAGAGAGCAATGGTTGTAGGCTTTAAATATCTCTTATCCTGAGCTGGTAAAGTATTTTCCTTTGGATTCATCAATTCCCTTGCCCTATAACTTGCCAAGTTAACAAGCCTAAACCTACTTTTAATTAGAGGGTTTTTAACACCTTTTTCAATATCAACTATAGCCATTTAATCCTCCATATCAAAAATATCTTCTATTTTATCGATATCTGTTGTTTTTAAATGTTCAGCAATATATATACTTTCCAACTCTTTATATGAACTGTTTATATCTTTATTAACTATTATATAATCATATTCTTTGAAGTATGCAATCTCTTTTTTTGCATTCTGTAGTCTTAACTCGATCTTATCCATACTTTCAGTTCTTCGATTGATTAACCTGCTTTTTAAATCTCTCATAGATGGTGCTATGATAAATATATAAATACCATAATTAAGCTTATTTTTCAACTGTCTTGCACCCTGAGGATCTATATCAAGCAATACATCTTTTCCACTTTTGATATAGTCCATAATTAATTTTTTCGATGTTCCATAATAATTTCCATGTACTAAAGCCCATTCAATAAACTCATCATTTTCTATCATTTTTTGAAATCTATCTTTATCTATAAAATAATAATCTTTACCATCTATTTCATCAAACCTCGGCTCCCTTGTTGTGAAAGATATTGAATAACGAATATTATCATAACACTCCATAAGTTTCGTACATAGGGTAGTTTTACCTGCACCACTTGGTGCGCTAATCACAAACAACTTACCTCTTTTATTCATAAAATCACCTTAAACGATATTTTGGACCTGTTCCCTTATCTGCTCAACTATATTTTTCCCTTCTATGACATATTTTGTGATTTTAGAATTTGTTGTTTTACTGCCTATGGTGTTAAATTCTCTGTAGAACTCCTGACATAAAAAATCCAACTTTTTACCCACAACATCTTCAGTGTTCATTATATTGTAAAAGTGCTCTATATGGGATCTTATTCTCGTAACCTCTTCATCAATATCGAACTTTTCAGCTAATATTGCAGCCTCTTGATATAGCCTATCCTTTTCAAAATTTCCATTAAATAGTTCTTCCATCCGTTTTTTAATTCTTTCAAAAAGTTCTGTAGTGGTATTATCTTTTAATTTTTCGATTTCAATAATAATAGATTTTAAAATATTTAATTTACCATCTAAATTTAAAGCTAATCTTTCACCTTCAAAACTCCTCATTTTGTTCAATTCTAATATGACCTTATTGGTTATCCCAATAATCTTTTCCTCTATTACTTTACTGAACATTTCGTCATCCTCAAAAGATAACACATTTTCAAAATGAAGTAGATGCTCAATCTTAATCTCATCATGTATATGATGTTCTACCTTTATACCTTTCAATAGATTAACGATCTCCGATAAAATATCGTTGTTCACCTTAGGGATCTTTGGAGATTTATTATAATATATCTCAATATTCAAATCGATCTTACCTCTATCTAATTTCTCTTTTAGAAAATTTAGAATCTTTATCTCTAAATAGCTGAACCATTTAGGCAACTTAATCCTAACATCAGCATATTTACTATTAAGAGACTTGATCTCAGCTTTGAGAGAAAAACCTTCATAATGTTCAGAAACCTTTGAATAACCTGTCATACTTTTAATCATAACTCACCACGATATCTGTTGATTATTTTTTTGTTTTATATATAATATATAAAATAAACTTGGAGGTCAACATGTTTCCTACATCATTAATTTTTTTAGTGCTTATCCTACTAGTACTAACCAATATGTTTAAGATTTTAAAAGAATATGAGCGAGGAGTAATTTTTAGGCTCGGGAGATTTGTAGGTGTAAGAGGACCTGGTTTAACTATTTTAATACCGTATCTGGAAAAGATGGTTAAGGTAAATTTAAGGACAGTTGTAATGGATGTTCCCCCTCAGGATGTAATATCTAAAGACAATATCTCTATTAAAGTAAATGCCGTTGTATATTTTAGAGTGATTCAACCTGCAAAAGCTGTACTTGAAGTGGAAGATTACTACTATGCCACAAGCCAGATTGCTCAAACTACTTTAAGAAGTGTATTGGGACAGGTAGAACTTGATGAAATTTTATCCCACAGAGATAAAATTAATAAAAATTTACAGGATGTAATTGATAGTCAAACAGATCCATGGGGAATTAAAGTTAGTTCTGTGGAAATCAAACATATAGATTTACCTGTTGAAATGCAAAGAGCAATGGCAAAGCAAGCAGAGGCTGAAAGGGAAAGAAGAGCTAAAGTGATCCATGCAGAAGGTGAATTGCAAGCTTCTCAAAAATTATCCGAAGCAAGTGAGATCATGTCAGCAAATCCAATGACCCTTCAATTAAGATATCTTCAAAAAGTAAGTGAAATTGACTAAGAAAAAAACTCAACCATAATATACCCACTGCCTATTGAAATTTAAAAAACTTTTACATCAAAAAGTGATAAATAAATAATCTATATTGGTG
>JAINCL010000103.1:0-11694 GCA_036574145.1 Deferribacterales bacterium
CAGATATATAAGGATATAAGAGAGTTAATTAAGGGTGCTAAAAAGGTTACTTTTATTGTGGGTAACGAATATATAAGTGCAGAAAAGCAGCTTGAGTCTGTCTTTGCATTCCTTGATTATGTTGGTAAGGATAAACTACATGTTTTCTTGAATACACTGGATAAAACAAATATCTCTGGTGTATTTAAGGCTGGTTTAGGTACTGATGGAGCTGGGGTGGATAAGTTTCTAACAGATCTTGAAGATGGTAAAGTGAAATTTATCATTTCGGCAGGTTTTTACCCATATGATACATATGGGCATTATAAGAAATTGATGAAATTTGTTAATAAGGCTGATTTACTTGTTATTGATCTGTTTGAAAATAGATTTACCAAATTGGCTAAGTATGTTGTACCAGTTACTTCACAGCTTGAAGATGAATACAGTTATATTACCCTTGATGGCAGGCTTATAAAAACATCTCCAGTAATCAGTGTAAGGGGTGAGGCGTTATCAGATGTAATGTTCTTGAGTAAATTAATGGGTAAATTAGGTACTCCTATACCAGATAATAATAGAGATTTCTTCAATATTTTTGTGTCTGGTAGAAACGGTATATCCAATATAAAATTTGATGAGATAGATGGTGCCCTTATTATAAATAAAGAAAATCAGGTTAATGATTCTGTGTATAATTATAGAGAGATGCAGAAAGGAACGAAGGAGATCTTTGTTAATGCAAAGTATCATAATGGTATAATAACAACTTATGCTGCTGTTAAATGTGATGATGAGGAGTGTAAAAGGGACTATTACTTCGAACCTAACTTACAGATAGTTGCAGGTCCTGATGCATGTTTTGATGGTGTATGTAGTATTAATACAGATATAGCAAAAGGGGTTGTATTAATACCTAAAAATAGATAGATATAAAATATATTAGAGCAGGTTAATCCTGCTCTTTTTTCTTATGTGGTATCTCTTCAGGTTTACATAACCTTTTTTCCTTAGCTGCCACTCTACCACAAGATTTGCAGTAAAATTTTGGTGATTTTACCTCTTCTATAAATTTATCATAGTCATCTTTAGGTGATAATTTACACATGGTTTTAGACATTACCTACTCCTACTTTTTAACTATAACATAGTATTTTTGAAGGAATTTGCAAGGGGTATTATAATGCTTCTATTTTAGATTAATTTGTATACCTTTTAATATATCTGATTAATATAGACTTATAAAAAAGTAAGGAGTCTTACCCCTTACTTTATAGAGATTATTTCTTTTTTAATTCTTCTAATATTTCTCTTAAAAGCATTATATCTTCTGGCACTTGAGGAGTTGTAACTGTTTGAGCTTCTTTTTCTTTTTTTGCAGCAATTTCTTGAATTTTTTTAAAAGTAAATTATGTCTAATTTCAGTAAAAATTCATATATTCTCTTTAATCTGATATTTTAACCCAGCTTCTACAGAAGGGCCTATATTCATACCGTAATTAAGATCACCAGCTAAACCAGCTGATAGGTAGGGTTTTAAGCTATTAAAATTAGCAAAATAATATTTTAAGTGTGCTTGGTAACTGAAAGATATATATACATTTCTATATTAGGAGTGAGAAGTAAAAAAGGGGATTTATAGATCTTTAGTAGTTATGTTTTTTATATATCTTTTTTATAGAAGGGGAGCATTTCCTCAGGTGATGGTTTAGCGAGGTAGTAGCCCTGAACTATATCACAACCTATCTTTATCAATATATTAAGTTGCTCCTCAGTTTCTACACCTTCGGCTATTGTGGTTAAATTGAATATCTTACATATTTCAACAATTGCAGATACAAAATCTCTACTTTTAGTAGACTCGGCTAAATCCTTTATGAAAATCATATCTATCTTTACATAATCAACAGGTAGGTTTTTAAAGGCGTAGAGTGAAGATTGTCCTGTGCCGAAATCGTCAAGGGAGATTTTGATCCCTGTTTTATTTTTAAAATTTATTATTTTGTCTGGAAGATCTGAAACATTTTCAATATATTCTCTTTCTGTGATTTCAAGGGTAAGGTACATCCCTATATTATATGGGATATTTTCAAATTCATTGCTTAGAATTGTGTTATTTAGATTTCTTGCGGAAAGATTTATAGATATCTTTAATTTATATTTTTTTATGAATTCAATAGCCTTTTTTAAAAGCCATCTTTCGAATTCTTCAAGATGATACGATTGCTCAAGATAATCTATAAATACAGCTGGTGAAAGGATTTTACCATCTGTATCTTTTAACCTAACAAGGGCTTCTACTCCATAAATTTCTAGATTATGTGTATCATAATATGGCTGATAATACAATACATATCTATTTTCTTCGACTGCATGTGTTAAAATATGTTCAAGATAAAAGTACTGTTCTGCAAGTTTCTCTATACTTTTATCAAATATTTCAAATCTATTTTCTCCAAGTTTTATAGCTCTACTTAGAGATAGTTTAGCTTTTGCCACCAGATCGTTAATATCTTCACCATCTATGGGATAAACAACTACTCCGATATTTATATTAATCTTTAACTCTAAGTCATCAATTTTAATCGGTTTTTCAAAGGCATTTAAAATTTTAGTAATAATGTTTAATACATTATTCTTGTTTTTAAGATTTGTACATAAAATGGCAAAATCATCATTTCCTAATCTGCCTATTATATCATCATCACGGAATAAAGACTTTAGTATACTTGCAAATTTATTCAATAATTTATCACCGAATTGGATCCCATATGTACTGTTGATAAACCCCATTTTATATATATCCAATAAAATTAACCCTGAAGTCTCAGAGTTTTTTTTGGCATTTGTTAGAGCTTGTGAGGCATAGTATTTAAATCCAGCAAAGTTAAATGCTCCAGAAACCACATCTGAATACTTTAATTTATTGACCTCTTCGCTGAGCATGATTTGTAGAGTTATATCTTTCCCTATGGAAACGAATTTATGCACCTTACCTTTTTTTAAAACAGGTATAATAATAGATTCAATATAAAATATCCTACCATCTTTTGCTCTATTGTGAAAAAAACTGCTGAATATCTTTCCACTCAGTATCGTATTCCAAAGATCTTCATAGTAAGCGTTATCATGATAACCCGATTTAAATATATTTGGTCTTCTACCTATAAGTTCATCTTTGGTATAACCTGAAATTGAGCAAACTGTATTATTTACATATTCGATAAAACCGTTTCTATCTGTAATTACTGCCCATTCGTTGGATTTATCTATGGCGTTAAAGAATGTTTTTAAGTTATCATTTTTTTCTATTTTTTCGAGTGCATAAGATATATCTCTTTTTAATTCATCCAGAATTTCATAAGTGTCATGGGCAAAAAAGTCTGGTTCTTCTGAATAGATTGTAATCACGGCATAGGGATTGTTATTTTTAGTAATAGGAATAGAAGCTTGAGATAGGAACCCTCGTTTTAATTTAGACTCTTTGTATAAATTGTCATCATTTTCTGTGGAGGTATCTAATTGAAGCAGTATATTATTTTCCATTAATGCCTTAGTAGAGGTACAATGATTATTACCTGCTACTCTAGGTGCAATTTGATTAGTCTCTTCAAGATATCCACTATCATCTCCATATTGTAAAACGGGTTTAATTGAATTGATGTATTTATCAAACTTACCAACCCAAACGAATTTAAATCCTCCGTTATCAACAAGGGAGTGACATATTTTATCAAAAAGCTCTTGTTCATCTTCAACTTCTGTTATAAGATGGTTAACATCTTTTAAAATTCTTACCATTTTATCAAGTATCACTTTCCTTGTTATGTTAGAAAATATAACGAGTCGTGATTTTTTACCTTCATAAATTATAGGGGAATCATTGATTAAAAGATAAACGGTTTTACCAGTTTTAGTTTTTATTGCTACTTCGTCATGATATGAACCGATTGCTATCTTATTGGTTTTAAATTTAAGTAAGTCGTAAAACGAATAGTTTTTTATATCATTTTCATTTACATCTAAAAGGGATAAAGCAAACTTATTGGCATAAACTATATTATCTTGATATATTATTAGACCGACATCATTCATATTATGCAAGGCATTTCTCATACTTTCAAAACTTCTTAATTCAAAAATCTTTTGACCTATTTCTGATACACTTTGCAGGAAAAGTAGCTCATAACCAAGAGGAACAATTTTGTCAGCGAATAGTAAATTCAAAATCTCAATACCTTGAGGATCGGTGTGCATATTGAAAAGAGTATCTTGAAAAAGTTTTAAATTATCTTTATGTTTTGGGTGTAATAAAAATGAATGAAATATACCAAGCCCAAATTCAATAAGAATCTTGAGGTTATTTTTAATCTCATCATTTAATCGGATAAATGAATCTAATCTTGTGAGAATAATATCCACTTCACCATTTAATAACATGCTGTGAAGTATCTCGAGATTGTTGGCATAAACAAAATCTAATTTTGTAATCGAAAGCCCGATTTTTTCCAGCTCAAGTAGGGAAGCATAGACAAATCTTAACGGGACAAAACCAACTTTATAGACTCGACTACTGTCTATCTCAAAATTTTTCTTTGCAACAAAACAGACAAGATCCCACTGATTATCCAACCGTGCAAAAGAAAGGTAACCTTTTTTTGTAAGGTCTATTGTGATTTCAGGATTTTCGAATAGTAGATCCACCTCTTCTGTATCCAGATACTCTTTTTCTTCCTTATGGGAATTGAAGGTTATAAGATCTATTTTATCTCCAAGTTTTTCAGATAGGTATTGTGAAAATTTTTTCCAAACAGCTATATCTTCTGAAGTGTGATGGAAACAGACAGCAAATTTCAAATTAACACCTACCTTTTTTAATAATTAATTATACCAAATTAATATGAAAGTTGTCAATAAAAAACAGATAAAGAGGGAATAGTTAAGGTAGAGGTAGATGTAGAGATTAAGGTAAAGATTGGTTGAGTGGTGGAAGTTAAGGTGTATTGCCACTTTGGGACTCGCGATGACGTTCTAAAAGTGTCATTGCAAGGAACGAAGTAATCTCACAAATTAAAAAATATTTAGAATTTCATATTAAGCAGTTTCTATTCTGCCAGTAAAGATTCTCCAGTCATCTCTTTAGGAATTGTCAAGTTCATAATTTTAAGTATTGTTGGGGCTATGTCGGCAAGTTTACCTGTTTTTGTTTTATCTATTTTACAATCATAATTGTAGATTATGAATGGTACAAGGTTTGTGGTATGTGCTGTGTGTGGTTGATTATTTTTATAATCCCACATCTCTTCACTATTTCCATGATCAGCCGTTACAATTAATACAAGATCATTCTCCTGGGCAAATCTAATCACTCTACCAAGCTGTTCATCAACTTTTTTACAAGCCTTAATTGCAGCCTCCTCTACACCAGTATGACCAACCATGTCGGGATTAGCAAAATTCATTACCACAAGATCAAAATTGTTTTCTTTAAAGGATTCGATAAATCTATCAACAACCTGTTCCACACTCATTTCAGGCTTGAAATCATAGGTGGGAACATCTTTAGGGGAAGGGATAAGTATACGTTGTTCGTTTGGGAATTCTACTTCTCTACCACCATTGAAAAAGAATGTTACATGGGGATATTTTTCAGTTTCAGCTATTCTGAGCTGTTTTAAACCTAAGTCGCTGATATATTCACCCAATGTATTTTTTAGATCTTCAGGTTCGAATATAAATGGTAGATTAAATGTTTTATCATATTCTGTCATTGTAATGTACGGGAGATTTTTAAATTCTTTGACTTTAAAGAAGTTAAAACCGTTCTCTTTGAAAGCTCTCGTAAGCTCCCTAGCTCTATCGGCTCTAAAATTGAAAAAGAATATTCCATCACCTTCTTTAATACCTTTATAATCACCTATTATTTTCGGTGTGATAAATTCATCTGTTTCACCTTTATCATAAGCTGATCTGCAAGCTTCAATAGAAGTCTTAAACCTCTCACCTTCGGCAAAGGTTATAGCTCTATAGGCTTTTTCTACCCTTTCCCATCTTTTGTCTCTATCCATTGCATAGTATCTACCTATAACAGTGGCAAACTTGCATATCTCTAATCCAGCTATAAAACTTTCCATATCTTTTATGTATTCTAAACCGCTTGTGGGTGGGGTATCTCTACCATCCATAAAGGCGTGTATGTATATCGAATTAATTCCAGATTCTGAGAAGAATTTAATTAACCCTTTTAGATGATCAATATGACTGTGAACTCCTCCATCACTCAGAAGACCGAAAAGATGAATTGAACCATCATTGGCTTTAACATACGAGATAAAGTTTAAGAGATTTATGTTCTTTTTTATATCACCATTCTCTATTGCCTTCTGAATCCTTACAAGATCTTGATATACAATCCTACCAGCTCCAATATTAGTATGCCCAACTTCGGAATTACCCATCTGACCTTTTGGTAAACCGACAAATTCTTCGCTGGCATTTATAAGAGTAAAAGGGTAATTCTGGGTCAGATAGTTGAAATTTACTGGGTTAGACAATTTTACAGCATTATGCTCCAGCTCTTCTCTATAGCCCCAGCCATCTAAAATAAGTAATATAACCTTTCTCATAGTTACATCTTTATAAGACCTTTCTTTTCAAGTTCAGATTTACAATCTACACAATAACGGGCAAAAGGGACAAATTTTAATCTTTTTTCTTCGATATCGCAGCCACATTCTATGCAAATACCGTATGTACCATCTTCTATTCTCTTCAATGCCTGTTCTACAAGTGTAAGCTTTAAAGCATCTGTCTCAACTCTACCAAGCATTATATTTTTATTATAGAGATTGTAGGCTTCATCAGCAGAGTCCTGACCCTCTTCGTTACCGAAAGACATTGCTTCACTGTATTTCTCTTTTAGCTTTTGGCGAAGCTCATCTCTCATCTTTAATAATACCTCTTTTTGGGACTCAAGAAACTTTTGATCCATGTTACCTCCTATTTGTGGTAAGGGTGACCTTTTATAATGGTGAAAGCTCTGTAAAGCTGTTCCATTAAAACAATTGTAGCCACCTTATGAGCCATTGTCATCATGGAAAGGGACAGTTTAACATCACATCTGTCTAAAAAACTGTTCTTTCCAAATCCAAAGGCACCACCAATGTAAAATACCACATTTTTTTTATAATTCAATATCTCATTTATAAAACCTGCAAAATCTGCTGAGCTATATTGTTTTCCATTTATTACAAGAGCTATCTTATAAAAATCTTTACCGTATTCAAGTAGTTTTTCAGCATCTTTATCCGTTAACTCAACATCTTCAGCAACTTTAAGATCGTAAAACTCAATCTGGCAGTATCTATTTATCCTTTTTACATATTCATCAATAAGCTTTTTTACGCTATTATCATTTATTCTGCCAGCTACCACAACCCTAAGTTTCATAAAATTGCAGGTTTATATAATAATAAACCGATGATGTCAAGAAAAATAAATTTAAAATACGTAGTTGGGTATAAACATATTTACCAGTTTTGTGTTAACAGAGAAGGAGAGGATCATATGGAGAAAAATAAACAAAAATATACTCGATTACCAGTGCACTGGCCCCAATTTTTCAAGACATCTTTTAATTTTTTTTGGAGTCATCATGCTGATTTTCTCTCTTTCTTTTATACATGACTACTTACTGCATTTGGCTCTAAATATCCTAAGCTCTGAGGTATTCTTCTTTCATTATAAAATCTTATAAAATAATCTATAGGATATCTTCATCTTCTATGTCCCTAAATCTGTAATTGTTCAAGTATTCATATTATATCGTCTTGAAAAACCTCTCTATCGTTGATATAAAAACCTATTTATTTCTACCATAAAACATCGATTTCTTTTAACGTCTATTTTATAAATTTATGTATTGTTTTTGTCAATTCCTCTATCTTTTCTTCATCTGATCCGTTGAGAATAGCATTTTTTACACAGCTATTTATATGGTTCTCTATAATCTCAACAGAGATCGATTTTAATGCTCCTATAGCAGCTGAAAGCTGTTGTAAAATTTCGATACAATATTTCTCCTCAAGGATCATTTTTTGAATACCTCTTATCTGCCCCTCGACTTTTTTAAGCTTTAAGAGTGCATGTTCATGCTTCATGAATGTTACTCCAGATCATAACCAGCTTCAATAATTGCTTGCTTTATATTTTCAAGTGTTTGATCGTTACCATCATACTCAACGGTAACCCTGTCTTCTTTTGGGAAAGCCACCACACTTATAACACCGTCGACAGCTGAAACCTCTTTTTCTATAGCCATTTTACAATGGTGACAGCTCATGCCTAATACTTTTAGATCTTTTTTGACCATAATTGCCTCCTATTGTTTTTTTATTGTTTTATAATACATATGTTTAAGCCTTAATGCATTTGTTACTACAGATACTGAGCTAAAAGACATCGCAGCACCGGCTACTATTGGATTTAGCATCCCAAGAGCTGCTACAGGTATCCCAATAATGTTGTAGAAGAAAGCCCAGAAAAGGTTCTGTTTTATATTTAATAATGTTTTTCTACTTAGTAAGATTGCATTATAAATCATTTTTAGATCATCCTTCATTAAGATAACATCTGCCACATCGATTGCTATATCTGTACCACTACCCATCGCAATACTTATGTCAGCAACCGACAATGCTGGAGCATCGTTTATCCCATCACCCACCATGGTTACAAGAGTGCTATTACTTTTGATTTTTCTTACATAGTAAGCTTTTTCAGTGGGTAAAACTTCATAATAAATATGATCCAAATCTATGCCGATTTCGTTACCTATTTTGATGGCTACATCCTTCTTATCACCTGTTAGCATATATATCTTTAAACCTAATTGTTTTAGTTTGCCGATTGTTTCTTGAGATTCATCCCTTATGATATCAGAGATAACAAAATAACCCACCATTATAGTGTTGATATATATCCCTACATCTGCTTCCTGTGGGATCCCTTTTTTATCTATTATCTTACCGATGAATAGCTCCTGACCATTATAAAATCCTCTAATACCTACGCCAGCAATCTCTTCTACATTATCAACTTCAATACCTGAATAGAATTTTTCACTGTATTGGGTAATAGCCCTGGCAATGGGGTGGGATGAATATTTTTCGAGGAAATAGCAGCATGACAATAATTCCTCATCTGTATATTGGGAAAGGTTTTTAAATGATAAAACAGTGAGATCACCTTTGGTAAGAGTACCTGTTTTGTCAAAAATAATTGTATCGATCCTTCCAAGGTTTTCCATTGCCTCAGATGTTTTAAAAAGAATCCCATTTTTCGCACCAATACCGCTTGCCACCATAATGGATGTGGGGGTGGCAAGTCCAAGGGCGCATGGACATGAAATAACAAGGACAGCTATTGATGCCATAATCGATTCGTAAAAATTACTTTTTATAAGATACCAGCTTATAAATGTTATAATGCTTATCAAAATCACTGAAGGGACAAAATAGGCAGATACTTTATCTGCAAATTTTTGTATGGGAGCTTTTGAAGTCTGAGCTTGTTCAACAATCTTTATTATTTGGGATAATAGAGTATCCTCCTCTTTGACTTTGGCTACCATTTTGAAGCTCTTGGATATATTTATTGTTCCAGCAAGAACTTGATCGCCAGGTTTTTTTGTAACTGGAATGCTTTCACCGGTAATGTATGATTCATCTATATACCCTTCACCATTTAATATTACACCATCAAGGGGGATTGTATCTCCTGTGGCAATAATTAATATCTCTTCAGGTAGAATATCCTTTATATCCTTAATTATTATATACCCGTCCTTTTCCACTTTGGCGGTTTTGGGGGTAAGTTTTAGTAGTTTGTTTATGGCATCTGAAGCTTTTTTAGTAGCTCTTGCTTCAAAATATTTACCTAATAAAACAAGAGTTATAAGCATTGTCGACGTCTCAAAATATAGATCTCCACCGGTAAACATATTATAAACACTGTATATATAAGCTGCCGTTGTGCCAAGTGCTACAAGGGTATCCATATTTGCGCCACCAGATTTTAGATTATGGTAAGCCCCTTTGTAAAAGGTGTATCCTGCAAAAAATTGCACAGGGGTGGCAAGTAAGAACTGTACAAAAGGGTTCATAAAATATTTAGCTATATCGAGGTGAAATATATGGAGGAACATACCTAATATAAGAGGGGAAGCTAAAATTGCTGAAAAGATAACTTTATGTAGTAGCTTTTTCTCTTTTTCATCAGGGTTAACCTTTACTTCATTTTCAGGTAATAATGCTGCAAATCCGAGGGAATTAATTGTGGAAATAATTTTATCCAGATTCAATTTCGAATCATCATATTCTACTGTACCTTTGTTTAGAGGTAGATTTACCGATACATTTATTACACCGTTTAAACGCGATAATTTCCTTTCTATTCTTGCAGAGCATGCTGCGCAGGTCATCCCTTTAATATTTAACTCTATTTTTTTCATATCTCACCTATACCCATACTTAGTAGTAGTATAATAAATTTTATTGATAATTACAAGTAAAAATTTTATATGTGATTGGTTTGGTTCTTGGTTAGTTGGGTAGTTAAGTTGTTAATTGGTTAATTGGATGAGTGTTAAAAAGGTTAAAATGAAAGATGTGAGAGATGAAGATTATATTTACTTGTCTTTTTTATATCAGATATTATAATAGTAATATAATAAAATAAGGAGGTTATATGCACAAAAAAAGTATTGAGTTACTTAACAAGGCGATTGCTGAGGAGATGACAGCACTTCAACAGTATATGTATTTCCATTTCCATTGTGACGACAAGGATCTGGATCTCTTGTCTAATCTTTTTAGAGTAAATGCAATCCAGGAGATGATCCATACTGAGATGTTTGCTGAAAGGATACTCTTTTTAAAGGGTGAAGTGGAGCTAAAAGCTTCTCAGGATGTACAAAAAATTAAAGATCCGGTTGAGATGTTAAGGATGTCAGTGGAGCTTGAGGAGAAGACTATAAAACTTTATAACCAATTTGCCATGGAGTGTGCTCAAAATGGTGATTCTGTAACAAAAAAACTGTTTGAAGATATAATTCAGCAGGAAGAGAACCATTATGATGCCTTTGACAAAGAGGTTGAGAATATAGAGCTTTATGGTAAAGAGTATCTTGCTTTACAGACCATCGAAAGGGCAAAAAAAAGAAATATCGGTCAACAGGGTAATGAGTAATAGCTTAAGGTAGCCGATGCGCGGCTACCTCCTTACTTATGGGCAAAATTAATCCGATCAGGGTATATTGTATTGCTGAAGAGTTCGATTTTAACCGATTATCACAATACCTTTCTGGCAAAACAAATTCCACTGTAATAAAAGATACAATATTATATACACCTTCAACTGGCGGGACAGCTTTGTTTTTTAAATCTGGGGTATTGGTATTCTGGGATGTCGATTTTGATACCCAGAAATATATTTTAGAATCTATTAAAGATTATCTTGTAGGGCATTACAATAAACCTATAACTGAAGATTTCAGTTATATGGTGGAAAGTTCACAAACAGGATTTAAAATTTCAAGGGATATTATATATCTCAATGAAGAAACAGATTTAATTAAGATAGCCGTTTCTTATCCTTTGGCACAATCAACAAAACTTTATCGTTTTGAGGAGTCTATCTCAGATATTATAAAGAGAA
>JAINCL010000104.1:0-10185 GCA_036574145.1 Deferribacterales bacterium
TTGTTGGTCATCATATAAGATTTGATGTTGATATGATCTGTAAAGAGATGAAGGAAACTTTTGGTTGTTCACTGGAGCAGAAGTATCTGGATACTATGTTTATTTATACCCGTATAATAAACAAAAAAAATGACCATGTTGGACTTGATTTCCTTCTGGATCTTTATAAAGTTAAATGTAATGGTAGACATACTGCATTGGGTGATGCAATGGCTACAGCTGAAGTTTTTACCAAGATGATAATGCAGATTTCTGAAAATTTTTCGAGTGTCAGGGAGCTTTATGAACAAACTAAAGAGCAGTTGCAATGAAACATTTTAACTTTTTGGATAAAATCTATGATGATATAGAAAAGATGATAGATAATGGTGAGCTTGAGGAAGGTTTGAATGCTTTAGTAAATTCTGCTCAAGTACATAATGGAAATATGTTAATTGACATGGATAGACATTCAAAGATATATGGTAAGTATCTTTTTTATAAAGGTGATAGAACGAGATCGATGTTTCTTCTTAGAGATTATGTTCAAAGACGACCAGATGATGAAGATGCTGTTCTTTTATATATTGAGAACTGTCTTGATCTGGATAAACCTGATGATGCCTTTAATTACCTTGTTAGATTAATGGATAAGAAAAACCCATCAAAAAAAGTTACTTTTTTTTACCTATTGTATCTGATTAGTAGTAATAATTTTGAAAACGCCATTAACCTTTTTAAAGATTTACATAGACGGAAAGTATTGGATGTAATGGAATATATAAAGATATCTTATTATTTTTTGATGAAGAGAAGGTTTGATTTATGTAAAGATGTTTTATTATGCGGTTTGTCTGTTCATAAAGGTAACACAAAGCTGCAGGAAGAGTTTGAATATGCTCGACAAGTGGAGATGTTTTACATAGAAAATATAAAGAATTATTATTTCCCATATATAGATAAATTTCAATATAGACAAGAGTTGTACGCCAAAGGATTACGTTATATGGTGGAGATTTTGTCGGTTAGATTTTATTATGAAGATGAGATAGAATTGGCTGCTGATCTGCTTGTTGAAATAAATAAGATAAATTTCTTTGTTAAATATAAAACTTTGGCTGCCATATGTGACTATTTTTTGATAAGGGATATTTTTGAAGATTGGGAAGCCGATACAGTTATGATAAAATTCTATGGCGTTAAACTTGAAACTGTTAAAAATCGTTTAAATAAGATAAAAAAGTATGGATTTATGCAAGAGTTTGACGAGAAGTTGGAAATGATTAGAGAAAATATGGGTGAATATGATTATGAGTAGACGACATATTGGAGACTACCTTTTAGAGATGAGATTTGTTACAGAGGCTGACATTAAAGAGGCTTTGGAGTATCAGAAAAAACATGTTATAAGACTGGGTGAAGCATTAATACAGCTAGGTAAAATAAGTAGATCTCAGCTTGAATATATTGTAAGCAAACAGTCAGATTTGCCTTATGTTATAATCACAAAAGATCAGATCGATATGGATCTATTAAAACAATTTTCTTATGACTTTTTGAAATTTCATAAAGCTATACCTCTTTTTATGGATGAACATAATATTACTGTTGTAACAGATGATCCATTTAATCAGGCTGTGGTTGAGTATTTTGAATCAAATACAGGGAGAAAAATATCACTTGCTGTTGGTAGTCTTGAAAACATTGAGGATATTCTGAATATTTTTGTAGGAAGGATTAAAAATATAATTTTCGATATTGTATCTAAAATAGATTTTAAAACAAGATGTAGGTACGATTTTATCTTTCAGAATAATATGTTGAGAGTTAACTGTTTTGATGGGGAAAATATCTTAAGTCTTTTAGAAGAAAAAACTGTGATTACGCATGATGATCTAAAAAATGCTTTATCACGTAAAGGTTCTCTTTTGTATAGATCTTTTATACAGAGTGATAAAAATTTCTGTTTGATATGTTACCGTTTTGATAAATTGGATGAGATAGTATTTTCAGATTTACAGCCTTTGGGTTTGGATAATGTTTTTTATAGTGAAAAAGCGGTTGAAGGGTATAAATTTATTACTGATACTAAAGATAAAAACCACAATAGTAATATTATAACGGTAATATAGGTGCTGCTATGGCTAAGATAGATGCTTTTTTTAAGTATATGATGGAGAATAATTGTAGCGATTTGCATTTGAGTAGTGGTTGTAAACCTCTTGTGAGAAAACATGGTGAACTTGAAGAGATAAAATATCAAGAGTTGACAAATGAGATTTTACAGATGCTGCTTTTTGAAATAATAACAGAAGAGCAGAAAAAAAGATTTTTAGAAAAAAAAGATCTAGATTTTGCATATGAAATACCCGGTATGGCAAGATTTAGGGCAAACTATTTTTATCAAAAAAGAGGGATTGCTGCAGTTTTTAGATTGATACCATCTAAAATTTTGACAGCTGAGGAGTTGGGGTTGCCACCACAGGTGATAAAATTTGCAAACTTCTCGAGAGGTCTTATACTTGTAACAGGTCCCACAGGTAGCGGTAAATCCACAACACTGGCAGCTATAATAGATTACATCAATAGGAATAGAAGGGATCATATATTGACCATAGAAGATCCTGTGGAATTTGTTCATGAAAGTAAAGGGTGTTTGGTTAACCATAGAGAGGTTGGATCGATGACAGAATCTTTTAGTGCTGCTCTGAGAGCAGCTTTGCGTGAAGATCCAGATGTGATTTTAGTGGGTGAGATGAGGGACCTTGAAACAATAGAGCTTGCAATTACAGCAGCTGAGACAGGGCATCTTGTATTTGGAACGTTACATACAAACTCGGCGCCTAAAACAGTCGATAGAATCATAGATGCATTCCCATCTGGTCAACAGGCACAGATAAGGACGATGCTTGCAGAGTCTCTCAAAGGGGTAATATCACAACAATTATTAAAGCGTTCTGATAAACCTGGTAGAATTGCAGCCCTTGAGATTATGGTGGTTAACAGTGCCATATCAAATCTTATAAGAGAAGGGAAGATATTTCAGATCCCATCCATTATGCAGACGGGTAAAGCGGAAGGTATGCAGATGATGGATCAGGTTATTATGGATTATCTAATGAATAAGATTATATCTCCAGAGGAAGCATACCTTAAAGCCAACGACAAAAAAATGTTTGAAAAATTTTTACAAAAATAATGGATGGTCTTACTTTATATAAAATTGTTAGTTATATTGACCAGCTAACTAATAAGACATTAAATGGTATATATCTTAATGGTGATATAGTATATCTACCGATATTTTATGATAATAGGCATTTACATTTAACCTTTGATACGCTTAAAGGTGAAATATATTTTTCTGATGATTCCATTATGAACAATCCTATATTTAAAAAATTGTCTAATTCAAAATTGATTACCGTTAAACAGAGGGGTTATGATAGGATTTTTTATTTAAAGATTGCTAAGGGTAAAAGATCTTCAGGATTCGAATTTTATAAGATTGTCTTTGAGGTTGTTGGTGGAAATTCTAATCTTTTTATTCTTGATGAAAATAATAACATTTTATACAAATTGAATGATAAGAATATAGATAAAGACAGGGAATTAAAGATTGGTGAAAGGTATCAGCCATATAAATCTAATAAAATTATGAATCTGGATAATGTAAATTATGACAAATTTAAAGTTTTTGAAGAGTTAGAGGGGTTTTATAAAAAGACCTCTGAATATGCCAATAACCTTTATAAAAGTCTTAATAAAGATCTTGAGAAGGTTGTAAATACTTTAAAAGGGTACCTTAATGATGGTTATTTATATATTGATAATACAGGAGCTTGTTTTCCATTTCCGATAACCGATCAGGTTAGTAAAATTGCAATCCATGAATATAGCGGTCGTACCGATTCGGGCAATGATTCAAATATTCAAAAGTATTCAAAGAAGATAGATAATATGATTTCGAAAAAAATCGACCTTTTAAATAAAGTAAAAAAAGATCTTGAAAATGCTAAGGGTTACGAAAAACTACTTTGGACCGCTGATATAATTAAATCTAATTTATATAGATTAGATGAGGCGCTTAATACAGGTATTTTTTATAGATATACAGAAGAAGGGTTTGAAAAAGTTAAGTTGCAGATAGCAGAGGGAAATGTTACCGAATACATCGATAAACTCTATAAAAAATCGAAAAAACTGGAAAGAAGTATACCGATTCTAACAAAAAGAATAGCTGAAATTGAAGGGGAGATACTTTTTTTAGAAGAGGTGAAATTTTATTTATTAAATGGTGGTATACAGGAGGGTGAGTTAAGTTTTATTTTAGGGGATAAGAAATTTGATAAAATAAAAGAGAAAGCTATGAAAAAAACGATATCGAGATATTATACATATAGGAAAGGTGATAATGTTTTATACATAGGTAAAAATAGTTTAGGAAATGATGAAATACTAAAAATTGCAGACAAAGATGACATATGGTTTCATGTTCAGGGTGTTCCATCTTCCCATGTTATTTTGAAAAATAGAGATGATATTTCAGAAGATGATATATCTGAGGTTTGTCAGATTACAGCTTTTTATAGTAAATTATCTGGAGAGTCCAAGGTTTGGGTGGATTATACAAAAAGAAAGTATGTAAGAAAGGTCAAGGGTGCTCCTTCAGGTTTTGTTTTGTATGATAATTTTAAAAGTATGCTTGTAAAACCAGCTACACCAGAAACATTAAAATATGAAAAGGTGGATTGATGGGTAGATCATTTTTACATTATTTTATGAAGTCGAGTTTTGGGATTATGGTAAGCAGATTATTTGGTCTCTTGAGGGATCTTGTGGTTGCGGCTGTATTTGGTGCTAATAAATTTACGGATGCATTCTTCATAGCTTTTGCAATACCCAACCTTTTTAGGGCTTTGTTTGCTGAGGGTGCTTTAAGTTCTGCATATGTTCCTATTTTAGCTGAAAAAAATAGGGTGAGCAGGGAAGATGCTATAAAATATACTAATCAGATAATTTATACAGTAGGTGGAGTAATTCTAGTTTTAATAATATTAGTATCGATATTTCCAAAATATATAATTTTAATTTTCATGCCGGGTTATAAAGGTGATGTTGAATTACTGCTTAAAGCATCGATGATGTTAAAAATTGTGATGCCCTATCTTTTATTTGTTACGGTTGTGTCGATTATAACAGGGTATCTAAACCTTTATGGTAGCTATTTTGTTTCCTATTCTTCTACGGCAATGCTTAATATCTTTATGATCATAGGTGCTTATGTCGGCTATGTATATGGGGGATCGATAATTTATCTTGCCTATGGTGTTTTTTTTGGTGGTTTGTTTCAATTTCTTTATGTATTTATCTATTCATTAAAGAAATGTTTCTATTTAAGAAAATTTGGTGAGATTGACAAAGATTTAAAAAAAACATTTCTCTTGATAGTTCCTTCTGTTGCTGGTCTTGGGGTGAGCCAGATCAATTTTGTAGTTGATAGGGTGTTTGCTTCTTTTTTGGCAACTGGTAGTATTTCTTATTTATACTATGCCAATAGATTGTTTCAATTTCCATTGGGTGTGTTTTCTGTGGCTTTAAACTCAGTTTCATTAACCGAGATGAGTAAAGCCCTTGCCGATTCTGATACAATTAAAGCCTTTAAAATAATCGATAAATCGATTATTTCACTTCTCTTTATAGTTCTTCCTGCTACGGCTGGGTTGATGATGCTCAGTCATGAAATATCTTCTTTAATTTATAAGAGAGGCTCATTTGGGGATATTGATGCGATTTTTACAGCTCAAACACTCTCAATGTATTCAGTAGGGCTTATCTTTTATTCTTTAGTTGGTTTGTTTACGAGGGTTTATTATTCTAAAAAAGATACGGCTACACCTGTAAAGATAGCATTTTTCATGATGTTTTTGAATGCTATATTTGATTATGTACTGATGATACCGTTCAAACATGCAGGTATTGCCCTTTCATCCTCTATAGTGGCTTTTATTAACACAATCTTATTGTATTCTAAGCTTAGTGACTATAAGTTCTCTTTTGTTGAATATAGAAGTGTGATTTTAAAGATAGTTTTCAGTGTGGTTATGATGACTATGGTAGTTTATATATTAAAATATTATAAGATAAATGTGATAATAAATGTAGTTGCTGGTGGGTTATCATATTTTCTTTTTGTTAGATTATCTGGATTAAAGATTAGAGAGGTTCTAAGATGATTGCATGTATCCAAAGGGTAAAAAGTAGTTATGTTAATGTTGATTCTGTAAAAGTTGGTGAGATTGGTAAGGGGTTGAATATACTTATAGGGTTTTCAAAAGGTGATTCGGAAGAGAATATTGAGAAATTGGCTAAAAAATGTTGTGAATTAAGGATATTTGAAGATCAAGCAGGTAAGATGGGGCTTTCTGTGAAGGATATTGGGGGTGAAATATTGGTAATTAGTCAGTTTACTCTTGCTGGTGATACCAAGAAAGGGAGAAGACCAGATTTTACAAATGCACTATCCCCAGATATGGCTAAAATATATTATAATAAATTTATTCTTGAATGTAAGAAGATTTTAGGTGATAATAATGTGAAAAATGGTGTTTTTGGGGCAACTATGGAGGTTATGATACTTAACGATGGACCTGTGACATTTGTAATAAATATGTGAGGTGGCTTGAATGTTAAAATACGATGTGATACAGGTAGGACCGTTATTTGTAAATTGTGTAATAGTCTATAAAGATTCTTCTGGTGTTGTATTTGATGCAGGAGGGGATGCAGGTAAGATCGATAATATTTTAAAATTAAAAAGTATAAAAGATATTATCCTTGTTAATACACATGGTCATTTTGATCATATCGGGGCTGTCAAAAAATTAAAGGAATTATATGATACTAAATTTCTTATGAGTAAGAAGGATGAGTTTTTACTAATGCAGGCTTCAGCCCATTCCAGCTATTTTGGGCTTGGGGATATAGAAGAACCTACAATAGATATAGATCTTGATAACTCTGATTTCATTGATAATAATATAACAGAGATAGTCATTATAAAAACACCGGGGCATACACCGGGAGGGTTATCTTTTTATCTTCCAGAGTTAAAGCTATTGATAAGTGGCGATACCCTGTTTAAACAATCGATAGGTAGGACAGATTTTCCTTATAGTAACTATTCAGATTTGGAATCATCCATAAGAGAGCTATATAAATTGCCTGATGAGACAGTTGTCATACCTGGTCATGGAGAGTTTACAAAGATTGGGTATGAAAAGAGATATAACGATTTTATAAAAGAGAAACAGTAATTTTTGGTAATTTATTTTTATTTAATAGAAATAAGATTTAGATGGGTGATATTTATAGCGCTTTTATTTATAAGTATTATTTAAGTATAATTTTTAATCAGTAAAATGGAGGTTTAAAGGTATTATATAATAGTTTTGTAAAAACATAACAGTCCCTTTACTTTTTTAATTCTTTACTAATCAGATTTTTAATCAATTCCGGTTGATAACCACTTATAGGATGCCCATTAACAAGTATATATGGTGTGCCGTTTACTCCTATTTCTTGTCCTTGTTTTATGTTCTTTTCAATTTTTTGTGTTATTTCTGGTGAGTTTAATGTTTTATAAAATTGGGCTATCTCATCTTCTTTAAGCGTTTGTTCAAAAAGAGAAGTTATTTCTTCATACGATTTGTTGGCATAATCGTACTGATACATATTCCAATGATAACCCATCTTTTTTCCTGTCTCATAGATTTTTGAAAGCAGTTGTGCATTCTTATGAAAGGAAAGCGGATAATGTTTATAATATATTACTATGTCATCTTTGTGTTCGTTAAAAAAAGTACTGAGTTCATTTGATAAATTTTTACAATAAGGGCACTCAAAATCTGAAAAGACAACAACTTTTACCTTAGCTGTTTTTGGGTTTCCAAAATAAATCTCATCTTCATCTACTTCTAGATCGACAGTCTTTGAAATAGTTTAGTAGTATTGTGCAAGATTTTGACCTGTTTCAAGCTCAATTAAGGAAGTGGTAATATATTTGCCATTAGTTACGAAAGATAACTCTCTTTCATTTTGTCCTACCTTGAAATCAACAAGAACGAAGTAAAAATCAGATTCTGGTATCTTGATTTCATCTTTTACATGGATTTCTACTTGCCCATTTGACTTGTCTTCTAAAAACTTGATAAGTTTTTTAGTTGCATCAGAATAAATTTTTTCTTCAGCAAAAACTGCACCCACCTGTAACGTTAAAAACATTACCATGAAAAACCGAAAATTTCTCATATTTTACCTCCTATATTTATATAGATTTTGCATTAATTAGTATAAGGATCTCTATGTAAATTTCTGTGGTATTTGCCGAGATAGGATGCAAAAAAAATATTGACATCCATGACAAATGGCATATATCTTCTTTTAGGTGGAAATAAACAAAGGAGGTATGTATTATGTAAGAATATCTTTTTAGCATACTTATTATTTTTTTAGGAATTTTTGCTGGAATAATGAAACAGAAAAAAAGCAAATCAAATGTAACTAAGCAAATACATAACGGTTTAATCAAAGAAAGCAGATCAAATGTAACTAATCAAATACATAACGATTTGATTAAAGAAAAAGGAAATGATCCAAAACCTTCATATGCCGAAATTGAAGAACTAGTAGAAAACTACTATTTTAAATCTAATTCTGACTCACGTCAACCGACTCGTAGGAGAAACAAGAGTTATGTTGAAACCGCTGCGAAAATTTATGTCATGAGATACAGGGTTAAAATAATTGCGTTTTTAGTATTTTTGCTACTTTTGACCTTGATGCAAATTTCCGGTAGGTTTGGTTTTTCCTAACAAAGGAGGTAGTATTATGGAAGAGAAAAACAACAAATTAAATGAAACAAAACCTTCATTTTTACAGGGTAGAAAGTCAATGAGGTGATGATATGAAGTATTATCAGGTTGAAAACAAAAATTTTTTAAAAAAGGAAAATGCATTTAAGTATGCTCTTGAATTGCTCGAAAAAGAAAAATCAAAAACAAGAATAAAAGAGATTGAAAGAAAAACAAGTTATAATAAAGTAGTCAAGTATTGTGTAGAAATACGATGGAAGGAACACCGTATTGAGATTGGCGAGAATAAGGTTATCTTGTATGGTATACCGGAAGGGCGAGAAATTAACGAAATAGAAGAAACTTCAGATGAAATAAAAGTTCCTGGAAAACCTTATAAGCCACGTGAAACAAATTATTTTACAGAAGTATTATCAGACTGGCATCCGCTTTATATGGATGCAGATAGGTACAAAGCGTATTTACCGAAAGGGGGAATATATATGAGATAAACGATGCACCAGTACTTAAAACTGCCCATATCGGTATCGCCATGGGTAAGAGTGGAACGGATGTGGCTAAGGAAGCTTCGGATATGGTGCTTACAGATGATAATTTTGCCAGTATCTTCAAAGCTGTAAAGGAAGGTAGGATAGTATTTGATAACATCAGGAAAGTGACTTTTTTCCTAATACCTACAGGGGTGGCAGCTATTATTTCGATTTTGTTCACAATGATACTTAGGATACCGATACCTTATGTTTCAGCACAACTTTTATGGATAAATCTTGTGACAAATGGGTTACAGGATATTGCCCTTGCTTTTGAACCTGGTGAAAAGGGGGTACTGGAAAGGAAACCTAGGGATCCAAAAGAGGGTATCATGTCTAACTTGTTGGTTAATAGGACAATTTTGGTTGGGTTGTTGATATCTTTAGGTGTGGTATGGGTGTATTATTATAGTTTACAAAACGGATATTCTCTGGAAAAATCGAGAACTATGGCGGTAGCCACTATGGTGTTATTCCAATTTTTTCAAGCAATAAATAGCCGTTCAGAATATGAGTCGATTTTTAGAATCAACCCGTTCAGTAATATGTTTCTGTTTTTAAGCTTGATTTTTGCTTTTTTAGCTCAATTACTTTTAGTTTATCATCCAGTCTTGCAGTGGGTATTTAAAACAGAGGCTATAGGATTTGCTGATTGGGTAATGATTTTAGTAATAGCATCATCCGTAGTTATTATTGTTGAAGTAGATAAATTTATAAGAAGAAAATTGAAATATGGGGTGGCTAATTGATGGATTTGGAATATAGAGTTAGGTTAACGGGGAAGTATTTGAGTATTTTTTGCC
>JAINCL010000105.1:0-4168 GCA_036574145.1 Deferribacterales bacterium
ACCTGCAAGATCATCAAATAGCTTATCTTCTTGACTAACATCTTTCGTGCTTAAAATAATCTTAATCTTCTCTATCAGATCTTCGGGCTGGAACGGCTTTGCTATATAATCAACCTTGAAAAATCTCTCAGCAAACTTATCACCCACATCCTCAGCCTTACTTGTAATCAATAAAATAGGTATATCATTTATCCCCATCTCTTCTCTTAAAATTTTACAAAACTGAAATCCATTTAGTTTTGGCATAACAAAATCAAGGAGTATAATATCAGGTTTAAACTCCTTAACCAATTCCAACCCCAAATAACCGCTATCTGCCAACCTTAATTCATAATCATCTTCATTGAAAATCATCTTGAATAATCTGTGCATCGTAGGGCTATCATCGATAGCTAAAATTTTATACATAATAAAACCTCCAAATGAACATTACCACCACCTTTTAGGAATATATATATTACTAAAAAGCTCAATAGCAAAACGATCTGTCATACCTGCAAGGTAATCACAAATAGCCAACTTTTTATCACCTTCATTAATAATAAAATACTCTTCTGGTATCATATTATCTCTTGAATAAAAATATTTATATAAAGAATACAACATATTACATGCTTTGTCAAACTCATTTTTTATCTTTTTACTTTCATAAACATTTTCAAAAAGAAACCCCCGCAGAAAATTTACTTCATCAAGGAGTCCCCCGTCAAGATAAATATGTTCATAATTCATCTTTTGAGTCCCTTCAATTACACCTTTTACCAATCTACTTATTCTATCGGAATGGCTATGACCAAGATTTTTTATTATCCTCTCTGGAATACTATCATTACTTAATATACCAGCTCTTATGGCATCATCCAGGTCATGATTTATATAAGCAATAATATCTGCCAATCTAACTATCTGCCCCTCAAGAGTAGAGGCAAGCTTACTTTTATCGAAAATTGGTCCCTTACCCTTTGAATGCATTCTTATACCTTCTATAACCTCAAATGTTAGATTGAGACCTTTACCATCTTTTTCAATCTTTTCCACAACCTTTACAGAATGTTCATAATGTCTAAACTCTTTACCAAGAATATCGCTAAGCACCCTCTCACCTGCATGTCCAAAAGGGGTATGACCAAGATCATGCCCAAGAGATATAGCCTCCACAAGATCTTCATTCAATCTTAAACCTTTAGCAATTGTTCTGGCTATCTGGGATACTTCCAAAGTATGGGTCAACCTTGTCCTATAATGATCTCCTGTAGGGGATAAAAAAACCTGGGTCTTATGTTTTAACCTTCTAAAAGACTTTGAATGAATTATTCTATCTCTATCCCTCTGAAACTCTGTTCTGATTTCACATTTATCCTCTAAAACTTTTCTACCAAGAGATTCTTTTGATCTTTTAGCTTTATCATGCAAATATCTCTCTTCAAACTCTTCAAGTTTTTCTCTAATTACCATAACAATTGCCCTGTTTACACTTCTCAATAATCATTTCATTCACAGGCAAAGGAACAAAACAGGATACATCCCCTCCAAGCATAGCAATCTCCCTAACCATGCTGGAACTTAAAAAGATATATTTACTACTGGGCATCAAGAAAACTGTCTCACACTCGGAATACATTTTTCTATTCATTAAAGCAAGCTGTAGTTCAAACTCAAAATCAGAAACTGCTCTTAGACCTCTCAAAATAATATTTATACCATTTTCTTTCATAAAATTAATAAGTAAGTTCGAAAATGGGACTATCTCAACATTTTTTATATGGGATAACGATTTTTTAGCCATATCTACCCTCTCCTGTAAAGTAAAAAGAGGCTTTTTTCTCTTGTTTTCAGCAATAGCCACTAATAATTGTTTGAACATAAGAGAACCACGTTCTATAATATCAAGATGCCCATTTGTAAGTGGATCAAAGGTCCCTGGATAAATAGCTTTCATATCTACCTCCAGTGGAGATTTTTATACAATAAAAATTGAATGTCAATAGCTAATCATAAAATCATTGTTTTAATATATCAAATCTTTTATTAAGCATTATCATATCCACTAAAACAATAGCCACCATAGCCTCTGCAATAGGAACCACTCTTGGAGCCACACATGGATCGTGCCTGCCCTTTGTAACAATCTCTTTAGGATTGCCAAACAGATCTATTGTCTTTTTGGGTATCAAAATCGATGAAGGTGGTTTAACAGCAAACCTAAAAATAATATCCTGACCGGAACTAACACCACCCAATGTCCCTCCAGCATTATTAGAAAGAAAACCGTAAGGAGAAATCTCATCGTTATTTTCACTACCAAATCGTTCCACAACACTAAATCCAGCTCCAAATTCTATCCCTTTAACTGATGGTATAGACATTATAGCCTTTGCTATCTCAGCATTTAACCTATCAAATACAGGCTCCCCTATCCCTGCAGGTACACCTGAAACCACCATCTCTATTAAAGCACCGACAGAATCTCCCCTCTGTTTTGCATCAAGTATTAAATTATACATATCGTTATAGACATCAGGATCCGCTGTTCTTATCGGATTTTTCTCTATATAATCCTTTACAACTTTTTTAGCTTTAACAACACCAACCTGCTTTACATATCCACAAATTTCTATATTCAATTTATCAAGTATCTTCTTCGCAATAGCTCCTGCACAAACCCTTCCAATCGTCTCCCTCGAAGATGATCTACCACCGCCTCTGTAATCTCTAATCCCATATTTCATCTGATATGCATAGTCTGCATGGCCTGGTCTAAATAGATTTTTTATGTCAGAATAATCTTTAGACTGTTGATTTTCATTGTATACAATCATACATATTGGTGTACCTGTAGTCTTACCTTCAAAAACCCCACTAATAATCTTTACCCTATCAAACTCCTCCCTTGGTGTTGTCAACTCACTTTGCCCAGGTCTTCTTCTATTAAGCTCTTTCTGAATATCAGTTTCTTCTATCTCAAGGTTGGATGGACAACCATCCAAAACCACACCAACAGCTTCACCATGACTCTCACCAAATGTTGTCACTCTAAATATTCTACCATAAGAATTTCCAGCCATTAGAACTCTGTAACCTCTCCACCTTTTATTTTTTTAAAACTACTACTATTGACATCCAGAACTATACAAGGTTCTATCAAACCCCTATCATCATAACCCCTTGACTCCCAAAAACCCACAATATATTCATCTAAAAAATATATTCTTTTGAGCCATTTACAACTTTTATATCCCCACAAATTAGGGATAAACATCCTAACTGGTCCTCCATATTCAAAATCAAGAGGCTCATTATTTACCATATCACATATTAAAATACCATCATTTTCCATATCCTGCTTTTCCACTACAGTTATATATTTGCCATAGCTTTCAAAATAGACATAATTATAATTCTTAGGTTTTACCCATTTAATAAAATCTTGCCAACAAATCCCTGACCATTCAGCCCTTACAGTAAACCTACTCACCGAAGTTAATCTACGATTGACAGTTTTCCTTTTAAAAAAGGAGAAAAAATCTTTCAACCTAAATTCACCTTTTTTATCAACATCTCCACCAATCTCTAAAATATAATCATCTATTGCTGGTAACTGTTCCCTTCTCAATCCCTCCGCATTGAAAATCGGTGTTTTAATAGTTTTAAGATATCCCATAATCGATCCTAAAAATATTTTAATACAGTTGCCTTTTCTATTGTTATCAAACAATGTTCAAGAACAGATTCTATCTCTTTAATATAAGTATCTATCTTTTCATTACCATCTACAATTTCTATGACAACTGGCAAATCTTCTGACAGAGTCAATACCGAAGCAGAATGTATTACAGAACTTGCTCCAAAACCGTATATACCTCTGAAAACAGTAGCACCAGCTATCCCCATCTCCCTTGCTTTTTTAACAAGATACTTATACATCAACTCACCATTATATTTATCGCTCTCCCCGATAAAGATTCTAACAAGTTTTTGTTCACCTATTAACTTATTTTTCATAATAATCACCTCATAATCTTGCAAGATAAAAACCGAAAAAAGCCGCCAATATACTTAATACAACATTCAATATCCAATAGACAAATGCAGAAAGATAAACACCTTCCATAATCATATTTATAAATTCCCAGGAAAAAGTTGAAAATGTGGTATATGCCCCTAAAAA
>JAINCL010000106.1:0-1006 GCA_036574145.1 Deferribacterales bacterium
TTTTACCCATTCCTGGTGAGTTTCAATCCCTTATAGGTGAGCTAAAAACTTCTGATAATGAAACAGTTGAGATTACACTCTACGAAACGTTTCAATCCCTTATAGGTGAGCTAAAAACTATCTAATAGCGAAAAAACAAAATTCTTGACTTTTGCTTCGTTTCAATCCCTTATAGGTGAGCTAAAAACGAGAAGACAAACTCAACTTAAAAAAGACAAAAATGTTACCTGTTTCAATCCCTTATAGGTGAGCTAAAAACGGTGAAACACTCTCTGCAATTGGCTACTACTATGCAAGTGAGTTTCAATCCCTTATAGGTGAGCTAAAAACGTGTGTATCAGAGACATTTTTTATCTGGTGAGTTTTTCTTGTTTCAATCCCTTATAGGTGAGCTAAAAACATTAAATGTCCAGTAGAGTTAAACAAGTAGACAAAATTGGAGAGTTTCAATCCCTTATAGGTGAGCTAAAAACCGTTTCTGCTTCTTTAGTTTCTACACCAATCTTTACAAGTTTCAATCCCTTATAGGTGAGCTAAAAACTAGCAAGTTCCAATTGTCTGGTATTTCTCTCAGAAGTTGTTTCAATCCCTTATAGGTGAGCTAAAAACGTTAAATCGTCCCAATACAAAAACTCTTCTTCGCTACTAGTTTCAATCCCTTATAGGTGAGCTAAAAACTTCCATTATGGACTTTTGAAGAGCAAGAATTGTTTGTGTTTCAATCCCTTATAGGTGAGCTAAAAACTGGAGAAAGGCTGAAAATATTTCTAAACTCAGGAACGTAGTTTCAATCCCTTATAGGTGAGCTAAAAACGTTTCTGCTTCTTTAGTTTCTACACCAATCTTTACAAGTTTCAATCCCTTATAGGTGAGCTAAAAACTTAAAAATGGCTCAATTATTTGTTCGCCTGCAAAAACCTCGTTTCAATCCCTTATAGGTGAGCTAAAAACCATTGTTGAAGTTCTTGCAACCATTTCAGAGTATGAAGTGTTTCAATCCCTTATA
>JAINCL010000107.1:0-1213 GCA_036574145.1 Deferribacterales bacterium
TTATTTAAAATATACATGGGAATTTCTTGAGGTATTTTCAAAGGGGACATTAAAACATGATGGAAAGGAAGAGGATGCAGATATAACAGCAGATGAATTGAAACATTGGGTGTATGCAACGTGGGATATAGCTCCAGAGTCTAATATGAAAAAATATGGACATCCTGCTATGTTTCCTGAAGAACTTGCAGAAAGGGTGATAAAACTTTTCAGCTTCAAGGGTGATGTTGTGTTAGATCCTTTTAGTGGTGTAGGAACTACATGTGTTGTAGCGAAAAAGCTTGGAAGAAAATATATAGGGATAGATATCTCAGAAGAGTATTGCAAGAATGCTGAAGAAAGATTGAAAGATGTAGAGATACAATTACCTCTTTTTAATAAAAGATAACGCAGAAAAGATGAGTGAGAAAATCATTAAAGAACTGCAAGGGATCATAGATGCATATAACTATGTTGTGCAAGGAATAGATAAGGTTGCAAAAGGGTCAGATGAGCGAGCTTATGGTGGAATTGTAAGAGCAGGTAAAGGAAGATTGGTAGAAAGTATTGCAGAAGGACTTGTTAGGATTGCATGGAAGGATTTAGGAATGGACGAAAGAGGTTTATCATTTAAGCATCAGACAGTAAAAATTCCCCTTAACAGAGAATATATCAATAAAATCAAGAGTCCAGAGGTTCAGGATTATATTATGGCAAATATTAATTCTATGTATTATAAAATAAAACCCGATGTTCAGATATATGTGGATAATAATTTTAAAATTTCTATGGAGTGTAAAGCTTATACAGAAAATGCTATGCTTAAAAGGATACTTGTAGATTGCACTTTAATAAAGCACGTCTTTCCTGATGTTAAATTTGTTCTACTACAATTAGAAAGCCAACTTGGTGGAGATTATTCAGATGTTTTTAAAGAAGTTAATTTTGGCTATTAAAAGCAATAGAAACAATAAAAGAATTATTAAAATAGTTCCTAAAGTAAATTTCACAAAGCAAAACTGACAAACAACGCCGAACTGTATAGATTATAACGCAAATTTTACTAATTGTAGGATTTTTAATTAATCTAACAATTGGAATTTATGGATATGTATCAGGGCACAGTGATTGGTACCTTCCTATTTCACTTGTTATTTTAGCCGTGATTGTACTTATTATCGTTAGAATGGGAACGCAGTCTGTAAAGTAATAATATGGCTCATACTTTAAAATC
>JAINCL010000108.1:0-3847 GCA_036574145.1 Deferribacterales bacterium
TATGGATTAATCCTAAAAATGAGGAGATATTTGTACTTATCTGTGAGGACTAAATGAGCTACATTCTAAGAAGAATTTTTTTGATCTTTTTGGTTTTTTTCTTTGAAACTAACGATATTATAGGGGAGAATTATTTAGATGAATTAAAAGAGTTTGAGAAGTATAAGTCTAGGGTTGATCTCGAGTTTAGAAGATATAAAACTATTATTGAGGAAGAGTATAGTAGGTTTAAAAAAGAGATTTATCAGGAGTGGGGTGATTATTTAACTTCCGATCAAAAGAGATGGGTTGAGTACTCTAAAGATCTTAAAGTAAGGAAGGTCATCGATTTTGAAAAAAATGAAATGCTTATCCAAATAAAGTCTAAAGATAAGAATAAAGATAAAGAGATATTTAAGAATGTAATTACAGATACTTTGAGAGAGGATTTCAATACTGCTTTTATAAGAGATAAGGTTGCGCAGAGTATAGAATCAAAGGTTAGACCTATTACAAATAATGTCAAAAATTCCACTTTACCAAAAGATAAGATTATTGGTGATATTGTCGTTCAAGATAATGACATTAATAAAGGGGCTCAAATTTTACTGAAAGGTGGTGAGATAAATTATCATAAAAATAAAAAAGGTGAAGATGTGGCAACATTAAAGATTAAACTGAATATATCTGATAGAGATAAGGCAATAAAATTTAAACCTTATGTTGATAAATATTCCAATAAATATAATCTTCCTCCTGAGCTTGTTTATGCCATTATTCACACTGAAAGCTATTTTAATCCTATGGCTACATCTCCAGCTCCTGCTTACGGTTTGATGCAGATCATGCCCACAAATGCTGGTAAGGATGCTGCAGTGGTTTTATTTGGGTCCCCAATAATATTATTGCCATCTTTTCTATATAACCCAGAAAATAATGTTAATGTAGGTACTACATATTTTAATCTACTTATTGAGAAATATTTAGCAGGTGTAAAGGATATTAGATCGAGATTTTATCTATCAATTGTTGGGTATAACGTAGGTTTGAGGAATGTTTTAAGACTTTTTTCCAGTGATGGGGATATCAAAAATGCAGTAAATAAAATTAACCAGTTGTCATCTGATGAAATATATGATATTATAACAAAACGTCTACCTCAAAAGGGTGGAGCTGACTATCTGATCAAGGTTAATATGAGAATGGAGTTTTATAAAGATTTATAAAATTTATTATACAAAAGGAGAAAAGCAATGAATTTAAGAAAAGGTGTGACAAATCTTTCAAGATTTTTATTGGAAGAGCAGAGGCTTTTTCCTGAGGCAACTGGAGATTTTACATTAATTTTAGAGCAGATAGCATTTGCTGCTAAAATTATAAGTAGAGAGGTAAATAAAGCTGGTCTTGTAAATATTCTTGGTAAAGCTGATAGCTCAAATATACATGGGGAAGAACAGCAGAAGCTTGATGTTTTTGCCAATCAAAAGATGATAGAGGCTCTTGACCATACAGGTAAAATATGTGCTATGGCTTCTG
Source organism: Deferribacterales bacterium (assembly GCA_036574145.1). Taxonomy (GTDB): domain Bacteria; phylum Chrysiogenota; class Deferribacteres; order Deferribacterales; family Calditerrivibrionaceae; genus Calditerrivibrio. The sequence continues at coordinate 1,516 of JAINCL010000108.1, forward strand.
AAGAGGTTGATGATATCATAGATATACCTAGTAAATATCCTAAGGGGAAATATGTGGTCGTGTTTGATCCACTTGATGGTTCCAGCAATATAGATGTGAATATCAGTATAGGAACTATTTTTGGTATTTATAAAAGGGTTTCACCTGAAGGCTCTGGTTGTAAACAGGATTTTCTACAGCCTGGTAGGAATCTTGTTGCAAGTGGTTATGTAATATATGGTTCAAGCACCATGTTTGTTTATACTACAGGTAGAGGAGTTAATGGCTTTACTCTTGATCCGAGTGTGGGAGAATTTTTGCTTTCCCACCCAGATATGAGGACTCCAGAGCAGGGTGGTATCTATAGTATAAATGAAGCAAACTATCATAAATGGGATGAAAGAATAAGGAGATTTGTGGAACATATAAAAGGGATTAAAGAAAGACAATATACCACAAGATATATTGGGTCTTTGGTGGCTGATTTCCATAGAAATCTTTTAAAAGGTGGAGTTTTCTTATATCCAGGGGATAGTAAAAATCCAAAAGGTAAATTAAGGTTATTGTATGAGGCAAATCCTTTGGCGTTTATCGTTGAGCAGGCTGGTGGTAAGGCTATAGATGGCGATAACAATATATTGGATATTGTACCAGAAAATTTACACCAGAAAACTCCTCTTATAATTGGATCAAAGTTTGAAGTGGAGCTTTTTCAAAAATATTGGAAAGGTGAGATATAGTTAAATGATTATCGGTGCGCATGAGTCGATTGCTGGTGGTTTATATAAGAGTATAGAAAGGGGAGCTTTGGACAAGACAGAATCTCTGCAGATCTTTGTTAAAAGTTCCAATAGGTGGAAAGATAAGCCACTCACTGAAAAAGATATTGCTAACTTTTTTGAATACTCCAAGAAGTATTCCATACCCCCAAATAGAATTGTGGCACATAGCTCTTACCTTATAAATATGGCATCTGATGGGGAGGTATATGAAAAGTCCTTTGAATCAATGGAGGATGAGTTAAAAAGATGTGATTTATTGGAAATACCATATTATGTTATCCATCCTGGTTCTCATTTAGGTATAGGTGAGAATGAAGGTTTAAATAAGGTTGTGAGTTTTATAGATACGTTATATTCAAAAAATAATTTTAATACTATGACATTGCTTGAGATTACAGCTGGACAGGGGACTAATCTGGGATATAAAATTGAACATTTAACATATATAATTGATAAAACAAAATTTACAGATAAGTTGGGAGTATGTTTGGATACCTGCCATATGTACTCAGCTGGTTATGATATTTTAGATAATTATGAAGTGGTTATGAATAATATTTTGAGTATTTTTGGTGATATGGTTAAAGTAATTCACATAAATGATACTAAAAAGCCTTTGGGTAGCAGGGTGGATAGACATGAGTTAATAGGTAAAGGATTGTTTGGTATTGAATTTTTTAAAAGGTTGGTTAATGATACTAAATTGGATGGTATCTTGGGAATACTGGAGACACCAGTTGTAGATAATTATTCTGCTGAGATAGAGTTACTAAAAAGTCTTAAAAGATATAATTAAGAGGTGTAATATGGAAGGTGTGAGTTTAGAAAAAATAGGTGGAAATGGAATTAATATTTATGGTAACATATCATCAATTGATGATTATGCAAAGATTAGGGATTTTATAAAAGATGTTATAGATTCAGGTAATAATATTATAACCATAAAGATACTGGACTCTAAAACTGTAACATCATCTTTGTTAGGTTATTTTATGAAACTTGTTAATCATGATAAAATTAAAATAACTCTTGAAGTGGTAAGTCAAGAGCTTTATAACAGTCTGAGTGCAATGCACTTGGTGGATATTTTCAACATCAAAAAGATTTAGAGACATAATATAAAATACTTAATGAAAAAGATCAAATCTCTTAAATTCTTAGTTTGGTTCCTTGTGTTCTATCTCTCTTTTGTAGGTTTTGCTTTGGGTGTATTTCTGTCTTTGTCGGTTTTTAAGAAATTATCACTTAAGCAGTTTGATATGATGTCTAATATGATATCCTCAAATCTAAATAAAACAATATTGGAGATAATGAATAGAGATTTCAAACAGGGGGAGTTAAAGAGATTCATAAAAGAATATGACGGCAGCAATTTCCCTTATCCTTATATTATAGAGATATTTAGCATGGATAGTAATTCCAAGAAATTTATTTGGTTTAAAAAAGATGATGTAGGATTAGAAGTTGTTAGGAGGGGTGATATTGTAGTAAAGAGAGATCTAGATATTCTTAGTTATGGTTATCCTATAAAGTTAACAGAAAATTGCTTAAGTTGCGATTCCGATAAAAAA
>JAINCL010000109.1:0-2798 GCA_036574145.1 Deferribacterales bacterium
TTTGTTTTAAAAGATCTTTTGAGTATTAAGTAGAGGGGTAGATCTGTTTAATAGTGATTAACATTTTTTTATAAACTATTCTTCCATCTCTCTTTCATCTGAAAATAGATAAAGAATTATTGATATGAGTAAACCTGCCACACAGAAGAGAAAAGCTGTTTTGTATGCCATTAAAGGGTATTTCCCGTCGACTTTACCATAAATATCAAGTATAAAGCCTATGAAATGCTGAAAGATTGCCGCTCCAAAGATTGCGAAGAAGTTTATCCAGCTCATAACAGTGCCAGCTTGACTTAGAGGGAATCGTTCTTTTATGTGGGAGTAGCCTATTATACCAGCAGAACCAAAAAAACCGTAAAGAAAAAAGATTAGGTAAAGCTTTGTTTGGGTAGCTTCAGAAGTTATTTTTGTAAGAAGAATTAAGATAATCATGAATATAGAAAGTCCTGCAATAATTACCCATTTTCTTGTTTTTAAAATTTTATCAGAGATATACCCGATTAAAGGTCCTCCAAAAATAAAACCTATAGCTATCATGCTGATAATTTTCCCTGCAACTGTTTTGGACAATTCAAATGTATCCATAAGAAAAGGAGCTCCCCAGAGCCCTTGAATACCTACAAATGTTCCAAACCAAAAAAATTGTGTTATGGCGACTATCCAAAAATTTTTATTTTTTATTATTTCAATAAACTTAACTTTATTTATTGATTTAATCTGCTCGGCGGGTTTATCTTTTACATATTTCCAGATTAGAAAAGTTGATATTATGGTAATAAATGTGATAAGTACAAATGAGCCGCGCCATCCTATCAAAATTGAAAGTGCTGCAAGTGGTACAGTCGCCGTTAGGGCACCTATATTTCCTATTCCCATTGATAAAGCTGAAATGGCTCCAAATTGCTCTTTGGGAAACCATTGGGAAACGAATTTTAAGGTTGCCATGTATGCACATGATACCCCAAGCCCGATTAATGCTCTACCTATTACTGCAGTTATATAATTTGGTGCAAAAGCGAACAATGTAGAACCTGTGATAGTGAAGATACTAAAATAAACAACTGTTCTTCTTGGACCATATTTATCGAGTATAGGGCCAAGAGGGAACTGGGCAAAAGCAAAGGTATAAAAATAGAAACCGCTCAATAAACCAAGTGCTTCAGCAGTTATCGAAAAGTCCTTCATTAGATCTGGAGCGATAACAGCGGTAGATACCCTATAGAAATATGAGATGTAATACATCGAAATTATTATGAAAAACATTAAAATACGATTGTTCATTTTGGAATATTAACATAGTTTTTATTAAAATCAATCTAAAAGTTTGGTGTTGGTTAAAGTGTGGATGGGTAAGTAGTTGAATAGGTGAGTGGTTGAGTATTTGATTGTGGGCGGGATGAAAAGATTATCACCTTATTATTTTTTTACTAAATTCATAAAAAGAGATGGCTGCGGATTGGGAAGCGTTTAAAGAATCTATCTTTGCTTTCATCGGAATTTTAAAGATAATATCAGATTTTTTCAAAATATTTGTTCTTACCCCTTCACCTTCTGATCCTATGATGATTGCTGCTGGATAGTTTGGGGAAAGATCTTCTAAATTATGGTCGCCATTTATGTCAGATGCATAGATCCAGTATCCAATAACTTTTAACTCCTCGATTGTACGAGAAATATTTGTTACAACTATAAAATTACTATAAACTACAGCTCCAGCACTACTTTTTACAACAGCAGGTGTTATTGGGCACTGATTATCTTTTGCTATTATATATGTTTTGACACCGAAACAATGCCCTGCTCTTACAACGGCTCCAAAGTTGTGAGGGTCCTGAATATGGTCTAATATTGCAATGATATTGTTTTCATCTTTACGATTAGCTAAATCTGATAGGTTTATATAATCTATATCAAATTCAAAGGCATATCCCTGAGCTTCTTTGCCATACTTTTCTCTGTGTTTATTATTTTCTAAAATTTCATAAGGGATATTTTTATTTTTTAGTAGTTCTATAATCTTATCGTTGGGCTTTATGAAAGCTTTTTTAATTCTGTTTTGATATAATCCCTCAAAAAATGGATTTTTACCTATGGCTATCATAATTAATTACACTCAAATTCTTTAACAAGGTTAGTGGTTGCTTTTACCCAGCCTGTTTCAGATCCGAAATTAACTTTTGCCCAATGCCCTTTCTTTTCTATGATTGTAAACTGATTACCCTTTGGTATTACGGTTTTAAAAGGTGAATTCTGAGTGGGTAGTTCCCTTAGTTTTAGATTTGCTTTGAGTTTTATACATTTTTTTACAGGTTTCTTGGGTAACTCAACCTTATCTGCTTCTGTTTTTACTGAGATTGTCCCTGATATGTTATCAGTATCCGTTTTATTATCTTCAATTTCAGCATGCAATGGTTTGTTATCTATTGGGGTTAAATTTATTTCTTTAGATTTAATATCTGTTACTATATTAAGTTCATTTTTCATATAAGTTGTTGTTATTATAAACCCTAGAATAACTAAAAAAATTAGTCCAAATACTAAAATATAGGGTGATTTAAAAAATTTCTTTTTTTGATTTTGGCTTTTGATAATATTGGTTGACTTTATGATGGTTCTGATATCCTGTATAGTTATTTTGCCGGTTATATCAAAGGAGTGAAGAAGTTCGGCAATTTTTATTATTCTATCAGGTATACCCTCTGTGTAAAGGTAGACCTCGTTATAGTTATCTTCGCTAAAATCTGATATATCTATGTTATATTTTTCACAGGCATTTTTGAGGAATGTTATGGTTTCAG
>JAINCL010000110.1:0-1396 GCA_036574145.1 Deferribacterales bacterium
AATAGATATTATCTGGGTAGATAACTATTTGGAGTCTACAGAAAAGATACTGAGTAAAGAGGTAGATGCGGCACTTGTGGGAAAAAGCTTTGCCTTTACCTTAAAGGATAAACCTGTTAGTATATCAAATGTAAGTGTGCAGCCTGTACAGGTTCATTTTGCCTATAAGAAAGGTCTTGATATAGATATCGTAAAAAGGATCGATAATGGTTTAAAAGAATTGTTGTATGACAAAGATTCTTACTATTATAACCGTTTGTTTTATATGTATGAGAGTGGGTATAGATATTCAAAAATGAAACTTTTTTTATCCACATATTATAAATATTTAATTGCATCGATTTTAATCATTTTTGCTTTAATGTTTATTTATAATAGATTGTTAAAAAGGGAGGTTGGTCGTAAAACTAAAGAGCTGAGAAAAACTATAGATAGTCTAAAGATGTTTGAAGGGAAACTATCTTCAATAATAAACTCGATACCCGGCATAATATTTATTGTTGATGAAGATTTTAGATTTATCGATGTTTTAACATCCAATGATGATAAATTGTTAGCTCCAAAATCGGTTGTTATTGGTAAAAGGGTAGACGATTTTTTTACCCCACAGAAAGCAGAATTTTTTAAAAGCCATATTGTGGATGTTTTTAAATATAAAGATAAGGTAACTTTTATATATGATATAGTTCTTAAAGATGAGATAAGATATTTTGAAGCTACCTGTGTTCCCCTTGAAATTTCCAACTCTATATATGTTGTAGTACATGTAAATGAGATTACAACATATGTAAATATGACCAACGCTTATAAAAACCTTTCAATGGATCTGAGTGTAGAAAAAGATAAATTAAACAGGATACTAAATGCCATACAGGAGATGATTATTGTTTTTAATATGGATGGTGATATAATATTTGCTAATCATCAATTTAAAAAGTTTTTTAACCTTCAAAACATATTATCATTAAAAATCTATAGATTAGATAACGACACAGAGATTTCTATGGATATAGACCAATTGATTAGAGGTTCAATTGGTGTTAAAAAGGTTTTAAAAGACTGTTATCTGAAAGTAGATAGCAGCAGGATGTTAATTAATGGGAGTATAGACATTATCTATGATAGCGAATCTAAAATATCTGCATTGGTTTTGATATTATGGGATATCACAAGAGATAAGATGATAGAAGATGAGATGATTAAGGCAGATAAGCTAGAAGCTCTTGGCAGGATTGCAGCAGGGATTGCCCATGATTTTAATAACTATTTAGGTGGATTACAGAATTACATTAATGTATTAAGTATGAGCGAATGTGAAGATGTAAAGTCTATTATCCCGAGTATCAATGTTGTTCTACGAAGGAGTAGAGATCTTACCAAACAGCTACTTACCTTC
>JAINCL010000111.1:0-4112 GCA_036574145.1 Deferribacterales bacterium
GGTTATGACTGCTCAGAATACAAGTAGTAATGTTATCGAAGCGATGAAAATTGGGGCAATAGATTTTTTTTCGAAGCCGTTCAATATTAATGAAATAAAGGAAAGAATTAAGGATTTGACAATCAAAGAAGATGGAAGATCGGAAATAAGCAAAACTGTTGAATATGATTATCAAACATTATCCAGAAAGATGCTGGATGTATATAAACTTGTTGGCAAAGTGGCAAAAACAAATATCAATATACTGATAACGGGTGAAACTGGTACAGGTAAAGAGGTAATAGCCAACATGATCCATGAAAAAAGCAATAAGAAAGATAAACCTTTTGTGGCTGTTAATATCGCTTCTATTCCGCATGAACTGATGGAAAGTGAACTTTTTGGACATGTAAAAGGGTCTTTTACCGGTGCTATAAATGATAAAATAGGTAAATTTGAAGAAGCAAATGGGGGGACTATTTTTTTAGATGAAATTGGTGAGATGGATCTAGGAGTTCAGTCGAAATTGTTGAGGATTTTGCAAGAGAGGGAACTCGTCAGGATCGGTTCCAATAAAAAAATAAAATTGAACATAAGAGTAATTGCTGCCACTAATAGAAACCTTGAACAGATGGTAAAAGATGGAGCATTTAGAGAGGATCTTTATTATAGGTTAAATGTAGTTGAATTAAATTTGCCACCTTTGAGGGAAAGGAAGGAGGATATCCCTTTATTGGTGGGGCATTTTTTAAAAAAGTATGCTTATATAAAGGATAAAATACTTGATGTTGCTGAGAATGTTTTGGACATATTTAAGAAATATAATTGGCCTGGGAATATTAGAGAGCTCGAAAATGTCATCCAGTATGCCATTGTCCAATCATCAAAAGATTTTATTACTGTTCAAGATTTACCAGAAAAATTTACAAATTTAGAATGTAATGGTGATGAGGATTCGATAAAAGATAGGCTGTATAATCTTGCGTTGCAATTATTGGAATCTTCCAATGTTTCAGGATCAATGGATGCTTATGCGGAATATATGCAAATTGTAGAGGAGCCTCTCATCTCTGCGGCATTATATAAAACAGGTGGTAATAAATCGCTTGCTGCTAAAATTTTAGGTATAAATAGGAATACCTTACGCACAAGAATAAAGGAATTAGGGATTGAAGATGAGTAAAAAAAAGATAAAAAAAATTAGGTATGGAAATTCCAAAAAAAAGAGATCTGAAAGAAGTAAAGAGATTTTAATTGGTAGTGTGGATATGTCATCAGAGGGGTATGGATTTTTTATCCCTGATGATCCTAAGCTAAATGATATTTATATTCCTCGTACAAAATTAAATGGTGCATCTCATAAAGATAAAGTAAAAGTTAGTGTAGAACATTTTCGAGGTAAAAAAGAGGCTCATGTAATAGAAATTATAGAAAGAGGATACAGTAAACTAATTGGTAGGGTAGAAAAATCGGACTATTTTGCATATGTTATCCCTTTTGTTAAAAAATTCGGTTTTGATGTATATATACCAAAGAAATATTCCAACAATCTTAAAGATAATGATGTCGTAATTTGTGAAATAACAAAATACCCTGTTTTAGGAAAAAATCCTGAAGGTAAAATTATTAAAGTGCTTGGAAGTTTTAATGATAAAGGGATTGAGAATGAGATCGTTTTAGAAAAATATGAAATTAGAAGGGAATTCCCAAGAAGTGTGAATGAAGAGGTTAGGAATAAAATTAAAAAATATATAAAAGAACCGGGAGTTAGAAAGGATTTTAGAGATCTTTTTACAGTAACAATTGATGGGGAGACTGCTAGAGACTTTGATGATGCGATATCACTTGTAAAAGAAGGGGATGGTTACCGACTTTTTGTCCATATTGCAGATGTTTCTCATTTTGTTAGACAAAATAGTAAGACTGATAAAGAGGGGTATAGAAGGGGAACAAGTATCTATTTCCCTGAGTTTGCAATTCCTATGCTTCCTGAGGATCTATCCAATGATCTTTGTAGCTTAAAACCGAATGAAGACAGATTAACTTTAAGTGTTGAGATATTGTATGATAATAGGGGTAATAGAGTTGGTTATAAAATCTATCAATCGATCATAAACAGTAACTATAGATTAACTTATAATTATGTTAACGATGTTATAGAAAGTATTAAAGAGTGTAATGATATTAATTTGAGAAAATTAATAGATGATGGTGTAGAACTTTTACAATTACTTATGAAACGAAGGGAAGAGAAAGGGATGATAGATTTCGATCTCCCAGAGGTTGAATTTATATTTAACGAAACTGGCGATATTATAGATATTAAGCCACTTGAACGTAAATTATCCCATAGATTGATAGAATTTTTTATGATTGAAGCAAATGAAGTGGTTGCTGAATTTTTATCTGAAAGTTATGACAGGTCTGTGTTTAGGGTACATGGTGTACCTGATGCTGAGAAATTGAAGGAGTTTATTACGGTATGTCATTTATATGGGATAGAGGTAGAAGATATAGACCCCACTGATCCAAAATCGATTCAAAAACTATCAAAAACTATTAGTAAGTCTAATTTTGCTCATCTGCTAAGCTCAATGTTGGTAAGAACAATGCAAAAGGCTATATATTCTCCTGATAACATTGGCCATTTTGGACTTTCATCAGATTGTTATACCCATTTCACAAGTCCTATAAGAAGATATCCTGATCTGATAGTTCATCGCCTTGTTAATCGGAAACTTTTTGGGTATCGATTCGATTTTGATGATGAATATTTAGATGCTGCTACAGTACATACCTCAAGAATGGAACAGCTATCTGAAGAGGCAGAAAGAGAGATTCATCAATTTAAAAAGTTGAAGTTTCTTGAATCCCATCGTGCTAATCTTTTTGATGCCTATATCAATAGGGTTACATCTAATGGGATTTTTATATATTTGGAAAAATTTTTATTAACGGGGTTTATTTCTATTGAAAATATGCTTGGGGATAATTACAATTACGTAGAGCAAGGTAATATCTTTTTGGGAAAGAGAACAAAACGAAAATTAAAGCTTGGGGATAAGATTAATGTAAGATTGTATCGTATAAATTACGATTATTTAGAGGCTGATTTCGTTCTTGAACCGTAAAAAAAATGTTTATTGAGTTATGGAGGTTTTTATGTTTGAACTTGTGGAAATGGGAAGAAAAGTGGCAAAAGAGGAATATGATGAGAAAATTGAGGAGCTGAGGCAGAGGTTGTTTTTTGCACAATTAGAAGCCAAAAGATTAAAAATTCCGGTAATTGTTTTAATTGCAGGGGTTGATGGGGCAGGTAGAGGGGAGATTATTAACCTAATATCAGAATTTCTTGATACCCGTTTTTTAAAAACATATACATTTTGGGGAGAAACAGAGGAAGAGAGGGAAAGACCACCTTTCTGGAGATATTGGAGGAGTTTACCATCAAGCGGAACAACTTCTCTTTTATTTGGTGGCTGGTATGAAAATACATTTTTTGATCTTGCTTATGGTAGAATAGATCTGGATAGATTTGATAGAAGGATGCAAAGGAGGGTGAGATTTGAAAGGTCATTGTTCAATAACGGAGCATATATTGTAAAGTTTTGGCTACATCTTTCTGAAAATGGGCAAAAGAAAAAGGTTAAAAAGATTTTTAAAACCTATGATGAAGATGTTGCCAAGTATAGGATTAATAAAGATAATGTTAAAAGATATAAAGAGATTGTGGCTGCTGCGTCAAGAGCCATAAGAATAACCGATAGAGTTGAAGCTCCATGGGTATTGATAGATGCATATGATTGGCGTAATAGAAATCTAACAGTTATAGAGACTCTTGTTAATCTTTATGAAGGTGTTGTTAAAAGAAGTAAAGAAGATGTACAAAGGGATAACTGTATAATAAATAATGTCAATATTTCATATAATTATCCATCTATTTTAGATAATCTCGATCTAAATGTTAGTATTTCAAAAAAAGATTATGAAGAGGAATTGGAAAAACTACAGTTAAAACTTTGGGGCTTAACCTGGAAGGCCTATCAAAAGAAGGTATCAACTGTTATTGTATTTGAAGGATGGGATGCTGCAGGTAAGGGTGGCTGTATAAGAAGAATTACCAAAGGGATAGA
>JAINCL010000112.1:0-3417 GCA_036574145.1 Deferribacterales bacterium
AAAATTCTTTGTATAAAAATTAATAATAGCAAACATTTTAAACAATAGATCGTAACATACTGGTGATTAATATTTTATTTTTCATGGATATTTTGATATTTTTTTGTATAATATAAAAATGAAAAAACATTTCGATAGAAAAGTATTACTTAAAATAATAAATTCCATACTATTCACCATTTTGTTAATTATTCTTGCGATGATTTTATACGATATAATCTCTTACTATTACTATACAAACTCAATAGATAAAAATAAAAGACGATACAATGAAATTGAGGCATATCATAGATACATTACAAGACAGGTAGAGATCTATAATAATATTATAAATATATCAGATTACTTAAAAATGAATAATTTTATTCATAAAGAGATAAATAACTATGATTTAGCCTTCACAATTGTCAATGAATCACTAAAAAAAGATTTAGATCCCTATCTTGTATTAGCTATTATTGAGGTGGAAAGCAAGTTTGATCATAATGCTGTTTCTGTTATGGGGGCGCATGGATTGATGCAATTACAAGAAAATACGGCAAAATTTATAACAAAAAATGATGAAATAAAAGTTTCGAGTTCAAAATTAAAAAAAGATCCTCTTTTAAATATTAAGTTAGGAATAGCTTATTTCAATTATCTTTTGAATAAATTTGAAGGGAACTACAAGTATGCCATCATTGCATATAATCTTGGTATAAACAAAGTATATTCACTTATGACATCAAATACCCCTCTACCAAAAAGCTATTATAACAAAGTTATTTCAACCTATAAAAAGATAAATAAAATTTATAATCATAAAGAAACTGTTAAAGAGTAATTTTTAGCTAGTTATTATTTAGAGATATGCTCGTTTGCAGAAATTTCTCTTTTAGCTGTTTGGGAAGTTGATACTGATATCTTTCCATTTCGCTGTAAATACAACCGCAGTATTGCTGTCTATAAATTTCAAGTTCTTTACTCATATTTATACCTTCTTTCCACCCTTCCCTGAAATCGTAATAAACAAATCTAATATTATACTTTTCTTGTAATTTCTTAGATATATCTACAATATGTTCATGATTTTGATATTTACTATATAAAAGTGTTGAAGTAAATCCGTCAAAAGAATTTTCCTTAGCGTACAATGCAGTTTTTTCTAATCTTACTTCATAACAATACGAGCATCTAATATTTTTCGGAACATCCTTGAATTTAAAAAACTCTGTTAGTCCATAAGTTTCATCATATATATAAGGTATATTAAAATATTTATCCACTAACAAGGTATTCTCTAATCTTTTATAAAACTCATGGTAAGGATGGATATTCGGATTATAGAAAAAACCTGTTATATCAAATCCCTGCTCTTTGAGCTTTTTTAAAGGGTATAAAGAGCAGGGACCACAACATTGATGAAGCAAAACTTTCATACTTTAGGTAAATGTTTCAAAGACTCTTTTATAGCTTCTTCTGGATATTCATAATCAAACAACTTACCATCAAGATAAGCATCATAAGAACCCATATCGAAAAGACCATGCCCACTCAAACAGAAAAGGATAGTCTTACTTTCCTTAGTTTCTTTGCACCTTAAAGCTTCTTTTATTACAGCAGCTATTGCATGGGATGATTCAGGTGCTGGTATAATAGCTTCAGTTTGGGCAAATAATATACCTGCCTTGAAAACTTCAGATTGTTGAACAGCCTCAGCTCCTATAATCCCTTTATTGTATAAATAGCTAACTATAGGAGAATCACCATGATACCTTAACCCCCCAGCATGAATTGCTGGTGGCTCAAAATCATGACCAAGTGTATACATCTTCATAATTGGTGTAAGTTTTGCCTCATCACCAAAATCGTATTCATAAACACCTTTGGTTAATGTCGGGCAGCTTGCAGGCTCCACTGCAATCGCTTCCACATCTTTAACCCCTTTTAATTTCTTTTCCAAAAATGGTAATGCGATCCCCCCAAAGTTTGACCCACCACCACATGAAGCATATATTTTATCGGGGTAATCCCCCACTATCTCGAATTGTTTCAATGCTTCAAGACCGATTACAGTTTGGTGAAGTAAAACATGATTTAATACACTACCCAAAGCATAATTTGTATCCTCTCTACCTGCAGCTTCTTCCACAGCTTCACTGATGGCAATTCCTAGACTTCCATTGGAATCTGGATTCCTTTTTAAAACCTCTCTCCCAGCATTTGTAAATTCTGATGGACTTGGAATTACTTCGGCCCCAAAAAGCCTCATAAATGATTTCCTGTATGGTTTCTGATAATAGCTTACCTTAACCATATATACCCTACATTCCATATCAAACATTTTACAAGCAAGTGCCAATGAACTACCCCACTGACCAGCACCTGTCTCTGTGGTTAAACGTTTAATTCCATGAAGTTTGTTATAATAAGCTTGAGCCACAGCAGTATTCGGTTTATGACTACCAGCTGGAGATACACCTTCATATTTGTAATATATTTTAGCAGGAGTACCAAGTATCTGTTCTAGTCTTTTGGCTCTAATAAGAGGTGATGGTCTCCATATAGAAAGGATATCAAGCACTTTTTCAGGTATATCTATCCATTTCTGTGTAGTCATCTCCTGCTCTATCAATGTAAGTGGAAAGATAGCTTGCATCTCTTCAAAAGTCACAGGTTTACCGGTAAATGGACTTATGGGTGGCTCCATAGGAGTTGGAAGATCTGCTAAAATATTGTACCATTGTTTAGGCATTTCATTATTTTTAAGATATATTTTACTCATATAAATCCTCCAGAATAGTTAAACATTTTTTAACATAAATAAAAAATAAATCAAGTTTTTTCTTGTATAGTATATCATCGTTTAAGCATTGGATATGGAATTTTTTTCCCAAATAAATCTGGCATCGATATTGATATTTGATATACGCAAAGCAAGGAGGTAATTATGAAGAAAAAAATTATATATTTAACCTTAGTAGGAATAGTTTTATCAGGCTGCGCTACCAAAATTGAGACAAGTGTGCCAACCACAGATTATAAAAAAGAGATTGAAGAATATAATAAAAGGTCTGCTCCAAAATCACCAACTGCATCATTATGGACAGATATAGGCAATAGTAACGCCTTATTCCTTGATTACAAAGGTAGAACTATCGGCGACATCGTAATTGTTAAAATAGTAGAGTCTTCATCTGCTACAAATAGCAATAGTACTTCGGCATCAAAATCAAACACTTACAATATGGGTATCACATCTATGCTTGGATTACCTCTAAATATGGGGATGAACGATTTTTTAGGGAAGGGACAACCATTTTCACCTGAAGTAAAGGCTGATACCAATAATAGTTTTTCCGGTTCAGGGAAAAAACAGAAATCTGATAAAGTAACTGCCACAATGGCAGCAAGAGTTATAGATATCCTCCCATCAGG
>JAINCL010000113.1:0-2081 GCA_036574145.1 Deferribacterales bacterium
TAAAACCAATCTGTATCAAGGGTAATTGTTTCAGTTCTTTTTAACATAGGTAGCATAAAGAAAAATGCTGCTGCAGAAAACATCAATATCTGCATTTGCAATAAAACATGTGACGCCGTATATGGAACATAATCCACAGGATAAGGAAGAGATTGCAGCTGCACCGATACAACTAAATATAAGTGTATACGGCATGGTTTTATAAAGTCCACCCAACTTAGATGTTTTACTAATTCCAGTGCGATATAATACAGCCCCTGCCCCCATCATCAATAAAGCTTTATACAATATATGGGCAAAAGCATGGGCAGAAGCTCCATTAATCGCCATTTGAGTACCTATCCCAACACCAGCAATCATAAAACCAACCTGGTTTATAATACTATAGGACAAAACTCGCCTCATATCGTTTTCCAGAATGGCATAAATAATACCATAAATGGTCATAATTGCACCGGCATAAAGCAATATCTCTTCACCTGGAAAACTACGAGCAAGAACATAAACAGCTGTCTTACTTGTATAGGCACTTAAAAAAACCGTCCCAGTGACTGTTGACTCAGGATAAGAATCGGATAACCATGCAGAGAAAGGTGGAATTGCCGCATTTATTGCAAAACCGAGCATAATTAACAACGAAGCAGTATTATTTAAACCGATATATCCAAAATCAAGCCCACCAGTATTATGGAAATATAAAATTATACCTGCAAAAAGTAACTGTCCACCTAAAAGATGAACAAGAAGATATCTAAACCCAGCCCTTAAAGCCTTATCAGTTCTTCTGCCAAAAACAATCATCGTTGAAAAGATCGCCATCAGTTCCCAGAATATAAAAAGGGTTAAAAGATTACCTGAAAATATAACACCATAAGAGCTACCTATATATAACGTAGAAAATATATTCTCTTTATAGTCATCATTATGATAAGCAAAAATTGCACTTGAAAAAGCCATAATGGCAAAGATATAACCCCAGACTTTGCTTAATTTATCTATAAAGATAAATTTCAAATTTATCCCCAAGATCTGCCCGACGAAGGAAGCATTATCCTCAGAGAAAAAAACGCCCAAAAAAGCAACTAAAGGTAATATTATAAAAATAAACTTATGAATCCTGCCTTTCGTAAAAAACAGTAACACTGCACCTATAAAAAAAACTGTGAAAATCGGAACATTACCTATCATAATAATCCTCTGGTTTTTGGAGCCATAATTTTCCCAATAATTTTGAAAAGATTACAATAATTACACATGAGAAAAAACCATAAAGTGCATAAGCATCGAATAGCTTCTCCCACCCATAATGTGGATGTTTCTCTACAAAAAGATCCAATAATACCAGTATAAAAAGGATCAAATAAAACAGATATCTCAATTTATCTATATTCTCTTTTTTATCAAAAAAATCGAATTCCTTTTTCACTTTAACCTCCTATTCCTAGTATAGAAGTGGCAAGTCTTAAGAAGATATTGGGGTAAAAAAATAGAAGTATAGTTAGTATTGAAGTGATTAATAGCGGAATAACCATAAAATAATTTGCTTCATGCCCATGATGATCATCATCTTGATCTTTTTTACCAAAATATGCCTTAATAAATATCGGCACAAAATAACCTGCATTAAGTAATGCACTCATAACGAGAACAATAAGTATCCATATCTTATCAGCTTCAACCGCACCATTAGCTATAAACCATTTACTAACAAAACCACCAAAAGGTGGAAAACCGATCATTGAAAGAGCACCGATTGTAAAAGCAAATGTACTAAAAGGCATCTCTTTACCTATTCCATTAAGTTCACTCACTTTTGTTTTATGATTAGCAACATATACGGCACCAGCCCAGAAGAATAGTGTTATTTTACCAAATCCGTGAGCAACCATATGCATGATAGAACCGGTTATAGCATAGGGTGAAAGTAGCGATACAGCCATTACAATATATGATAATTGACTGATTGTGGAATAGGCAAGCCTTGCTTTTATATTATCCTGCCGTAAAGCAACCATAGATGCAACTATTATCGTAAAAACAGCAGATATAGTTACCATATTATTAAAATTAGCAATTGTTTT
>JAINCL010000114.1:0-4612 GCA_036574145.1 Deferribacterales bacterium
GCAATTTCTAAATACTTTTTTGATATGGATTCATCATGTAGTGAGCAAAACACTTCGATACCATCGAGTCCATTCTCTTTTAGTTTATTAAAAAAAGTAGGATTAAATCTATCATTTTCTGAAAGTGTAATTGGATGAGCCAAAATAGTTATACCTCCTGCTTTTTTGATTAGTTGTATAGATTCATCCAACGATAATCTTTTTTTATCAGTGTATAGTATCTTACCTTTGCCAAGGTATTTTACAAAGGCATCTTCTATTGAGCTGGCAACCCCTTCTTTGACCAGAAATCTTGCTATATGTGGGCGTCCCAATTCACCATACTTATCAATTGATATATCTTCAATCTTTATATCTTTTTGTAAAAGTTCTGAAAGTTTTTTCATTATCTTGTTATTTCTTTCTCTTCTGTAATCTTTTAACAGTGTAAGTGTATCGGAGAGTGTTGAATTTGTGTGATCTATAAAAAGCCCCACAAGATGGAAAGTACCTTCATTATAATCTATACTTATTTCGACCCCTGGTATTCTTTTAACAGCCGAATTGAGATTTAAAAAACTTTCTACGCCATCTACTGTATCATGGTCTGTGAGAGCTAAAATTTCTAAACCTATAGATTCAGCTTTATTAATAAGTTCCTGCGGCGATAATGTGCCATCAGAAAATTTTGAATGACAGTGTAGATCTATCATAAAAATCTCCTTGAATATCTATTCAAATTTACTTATAATATAAAAATGATCAGTTTACAATTTATATTATATAGATATTTTGTCAATGTTATAGGGTTAGGTGTTGCAGCTCTATTATTTAAACATGTCACGGTGGACTCATTTGCTACTTTGCTTTTAAGTGGATTGGTTTTATCCATTGTCAATTTTTTCTTAAAGCCATTTTTAGTTTTTATAACGCTTCCTGTTCAGGTGCTTACTATGGGGCTGTTTTATTTTGTAATAAATGCTATCATTGTGATGATGGTTTCTTATATGGTTAATGGTCTTGTGGTTGATGGTTTTTGGACAGCTATAGGGGTAAGTTTGATTGTAAGTATTGTGAATCTACTTTTCGATTCTTTTTATTCAAAACCTAAAATTAATATCACC
This sequence comes from Deferribacterales bacterium, assembly GCA_036574145.1. GTDB lineage: Bacteria > Chrysiogenota > Deferribacteres > Deferribacterales > Calditerrivibrionaceae > Calditerrivibrio. Next base: position 1,104 of record JAINCL010000114.1, read on the forward strand.
ATAAGGAGATTTTAAAAAAATGGCAATAGATTCCAAAGAGATAAAAGATGATTTAGATAGATTCGAGAATCTTATAAAGATGATTAATTTTGATTATGAGAGATTTTTTGCGAAGATTATCAAACATCCACCACTTGTATATGTAAGGGAAGTGAACAAGATTATTGCGAAATATAACCTTAATTCCATTAACAATACCACCTTACGATTTAAATTTAATAATTTAGTGGCAAGGTATTTAACTTTTAGAGATAAATGGAATAAGAAGATGATGGAATATGAGGGGGTAAAAAAATCTATTATTTCTAAACTTGATGAAATAAAAGAGATGGTAGATGAGAATGTTCAAACAAAGATTGATTACAGTAAAGAGTTGGAGAAGTTACCAACCAATATAAATAAAGATAAGATAGCTAAAATAATTGAAGATAAAATCAAAGAATATAGAAGTAAAGGGATAGAGAATCTTGATATTCAGATAAATATCGTTGACAACAAACCTAAACTTATTATAAAACCTAAATCATGAGATATTATAAGATACAGTTTTACGATGCTAAAAAAGAGGTTTTTACACTAAAGGCTAAGAAATTATCTCCAACATCTTTTCTTGGTCTTATCGAGGTAACTGATATTATTCATAAACATGAGTCAACCTTATTGGTAACTCCTGAAGATGATAAAAGCAGAATTGAGTTTAAAAATGTTGTAACTACATATATCCCTATAAGTCATATTATAAGGATCGATGAAATTGTTGAGGACGATAGACCTGTTATTAAACTTATAAAAGATAAAGATGATTCTACTGAATAGATATATTTTTAAGGAAATTATCCCGATATTTTTTTTATCCAATATATTTTTTATTTTTATTCTTTTACTGGATAAGTTAGTAGATTTGACAGATCTTTTCTTCTCAAAAAATGTTCCGTTTGTAGTAATAGTTGAAACCATAGTTTTTTATATGCCATCATTTCTAATGCTTACCATACCAACTTCTGCTTTACTTGCTGTGATGACGGCGCATAATAGATTGTCTGCTGATTCTGAAATTATTGTAATGAAGTCGATTGGTTTAACACCGAAGAAATTTGTTACACCTACAATTTTATTCGGAATTTTTGCAACGGTTCTTGCTTTTTTAACATCATTTATTCTTTTACCTTATGGCAATCAGATGGCAATTTACAATTTAAAAAGAACAGTGAGTTATTTATCTTTAAAAGATATAAAAAAGAATGAATTTTATAATGAATTACCAAACATAACGTTACATGTTAAAGAAAAGATAGATGATACAAATTATAAATCTTTAACTTTGATAGATAATAAAGGTGATAATCTAATTGTTGCTAAAGAAGGGAGAATTGAGCAGTCAAAAGGTGCAGTAGTATTCGATTTGAAACATGGTGAAATAATAAATGGGAAGGATGATAAATATACCAAAGTGACATTTGATAGATTTTATTATGTGGTTAATGTTGAGGGTAATCTTAAGAGGGATATTAAACAGGAAAGATTCATGTTCATGTCAGAGTTAATTGACAATTTCAAAAATGGTAAAATTTATCAATATGAGTTTTCAAAAAGGGTAGCATTACCTTTTTCAACTTTGATAATGGCTTTATTGGGGCTAAATATGGGAGTAATATTTCATAGAGGTGGTAAATCGTTAAACTGGATCATTGCGCTTTTTATAGTGTTTATATATAATTTAATCATATTGTTTTCTGAAAACATCATCAATATTGTTAATCCCTTTTTTGCTCCATGGATATCTAATATTATATTTTTTATAATTTCCTTTATTTTTCTCAAAAGGTGTATGCAATGAGTCTGTTTCAGAGGTATCTGTTAAAAATTTTTATAAAGAATTATCTAATTATTCAATGCTTTATTTATATTATTTATATGTTTTTCCTTTTTTTTACACATTCAAAATTTGTTGCTAAATATGGGGCATCTTTAAATGATATTTTGATGTATGATATAATAAAGTCTCCTATATTTATATATCAAACATTGCCTGTGAGTTTTATAGTTGCAATTGTTGGGACTTTTGTGATTTTACTAAAAAATAATGAACTTACAGCATTTCTAAGTCTTGGTGGGAGTGTATTTAAACTAATAAGGAGTTTAACATTTATTGCAATTCTGTTTACAGTTATTATATTTATTATTTCAGATTATGTTGTTCCTTATGTTCAGATGAAAGGGGAAACATATAAGGCTATTTATATCGAAAAAAGGGATAATTACCAGATTAAATCGATCTCCAATTTATGGTTCAAAGATGAAGATGATTTTATTAAAATTAGTAATATAGATCTAATAGATAAAAAACTCTATGATATTAAGATTTATAAGCTTAATAGTTATGGTAATGTTGAAAAACTGATTTATATTGACACTGCAATATTTAAAGAGGGTAAAAAATGGGAGTATAAGATTTTTAAAAGTGTTGATCTATCGGATGTGCCAAAGGTAGTAAATAATATGGATAATGTTACAATGGAAAATGATACATTCACTAAGCTTGTTAAACATTCCATTGCAGTGCCACCAAAGCAACTTCCTATGAAGGAATTAAGAAGGGTTATCAGATTCTATAAGTCTAAAGGTTTAACTTATTCTAACTATGCAATATTTTATTATAATAAGATATCTTATGGATTTATACCTATAACATTAATGCTATTAATATTACCATTTACCATAGATATTTCAAGAAATTTCTCTTATATTAAGGTTGCTACCAATGGGATTTTGGTTTTGCTTGGATTTTGGATATTTATGTCAGTAATGTTATCACTTGGGAAATCGGGAGTTCTTAATCCATTTATAGCTAACTTTTCTCCACATTTTTTTGGTTTAATATTAGCGGGTTATGGATTTTATTTAAAGGATAATATTTTTAATATAGCAAAGAAAAGGTATTAATATCTGCCTGATGATATCAGTGTTCCTTTTTTCTCAGGGAAGAAATATACCCATGCTTTTATAATTTCACCGGTTGGAAGTTTTATTTCTGTTAGTTCTCTTTTGTAGTATTCTGGATGATCTTCAAAGGTATCTATCTCTTTTAATAGATCTTCATCTACTTGATACACTTCTCCATGTATTTGTGATATAGAGTCCTTTTTATATAGATATGGGATATTATCAAAGTATAGGGCATATTTTTCTAAAGTGGTAGCTTCTGATATGAATTTAGCTTTTTTTAGCAGGTAATTGTATGGTTTGCTTTTTTTTAATGTACCATAGACAAAAAGGTAATTAATTATTTTACTTTCCACTGTGACCAAAACCTCCATCACCTCTAATAGTCTCTGATAATCTGTTAGAGGGTATTAAGTTAGCTTTAATCACTTTTGAAAAAACCATCTGTGCTATTCTGTCACCTTTATTATATTGAAAATCTTTCTCCCCAAAATTTGCCAAAATAACTTTTATCTCACCTCGATAGTCTGAATCTATTGTGCCAGGGGTATTTAATACTGTAATAC
>JAINCL010000115.1:0-6734 GCA_036574145.1 Deferribacterales bacterium
TAAGGGGAAGGGTTAGCGGCCGGCTTCGGTCGGCGCGCGAAGCTCTGAACCTAAGCCCCGGTAAACGGCGGCCGTAACTATAACGGTCCTAAGGTAGCGAAATTCCTTGTCGGGTAAGTTCCGACCTGCACGAAAGGCGTAACAATCTGGGAGCTGTCTCGGCTGGAGGCTCAGCGAAATTGCAGTAGCGGTGAAAATGCCGTTTACCCGCAGCAGGACGGAAAGACCCCGTGAACCTTTACTATACCTTGGCAATGATATTTGGTGCATGATGTGTAGGATAGGTGGGAGGCGAAGAAGCTGGTGCGCCAGCATCGGTGGAGCCGACGTTGAAATACCACCCTTCGTGTACTGAATATCTAACCTGGCTGCTGTGTAGGCAGAGGGACATTGCCAGGCGGGTAGTTTGACTGGGGCGGTCGCCTCCTAAAGAGTAACAGAGGCGCGCGAAGGTACCCTCAGGTTGGTAGGAAACCAACTGTCGAGTGCAAAGGCATAAGGGTGCTTAACTGTGAGACCAACAAGTCGAGCAGGTGCGAAAGCAGGCCTTAGTGATCCGGCGGTTCCGAGTGGAAGGGCCGTCGCTCAACGGATAAAAGGTACTCCGGGGATAACAGGCTGATCTCCCCCAAGAGTTCATATCGACGGGGAGGTTTGGCACCTCGATGTCGGCTCATCACATCCTGGGGCTGAAGCAGGTCCCAAGGGTTCGGCTGTTCGCCGATTAAAGTGGTACGCGAGCTGGGTTCAGAACGTCGTGAGACAGTTCGGTCCTTATCCGCTGTGGGCGCAGGAGATTTGAGGGGGTCTGTCCTTAGTACGAGAGGACCGGGATGGACGAACCTCTGGTTCACCAGTTGTCTTGCCATGGGCATAGCTGGGTAGCCATGTTCGGAATGGATAACCGCTGAAAGCATCTAAGCGGGAAGCCAGCCCCAAGATTAGATCTCCCTGAAGATCCGTTGTAGACTACAACGTAGATAGGCTGGGTGTGTAAGTGCAGCGATGCATTGAGCTGACCAGTACTAATAGATCGTTCGGCTTGACCTTATAACCTAAAATTTCTTTTCTTTTAATACATATTCGAGATAAATAGGATAAAAGGATAAGTATCTGGTGGTCATAGCGGAGGAGTAACACCCGTTCCCATCCCGAACACGGAAGTTAAGCCCTCCAGCGCCGAAAATACTTGGTGAAGATAACACCCGGGAAGATAGGACGCCGCCAGATACTTTTTTTATATTTATTTAAAGTTAAAACTAAAATGCTTAAAATTCTAAGATTTATACAAAGTATCTAATTCTAATCACATCAACTAATTATCTGATAAAACTGTAAAATACTCAACTACTCTTTACTATTACTCAGCTTTAATAAATATAGTACCTTTTTGAAACTCTTTTGGTAGATCGGTCATCTCCTGGAATTTAAATCCCACTTCCGAAAATTGTTCACGAATCTTTTTACTACATGCATAAGTTACAATAATACCATCATCTTTTAACACTTTAAATAGATTTGTAATTGTTTTTTTACTCCACATTTCTTCATTTTTACTCTTACTAAAAGGGTCAAAAAATATAATATCAAATTTATCGTTGGTTCTATTAAGATAATGTGTGGCATCACCCAATATAATTTCAAGGCTGTAGTTTTTATATACTCCTTTTTTAATTAACTCCCTTAATATCTTATAACCTTTTATTGGCCACAATATTTCTAAGCTCATGACGATTTCTATCATATGGGGATCTTTTTCTAATGATATGATCTTTAGTTTATTTTTGCAGTCAAGGGTTTTTTCTATTGTAACAGCCAGATTGTATCCAAGCCCAAACCCTATATCTAAGAGCTTTATATCATTTTTTTGCAGCTTAGATACTATGTTCGAAGCTTTTACATATTTGTAAAGAGATTCTGAAAAAGCACCAACAGATTTTGCATGGTATGCTTCACCATATGTAATATTATAACAAGATATCGATCCATCTAAAGTTGCAAATATCTTCTTATTATTCAATAATGGGATCAAATCTGCCATTTGTGAATATTATATGCCAGCTTTCTTCTATCTTATCTGGGTAGTCACTTCTATAATGTGCCCCTTTTGAACCTTTTCTTGTTAAAGCAGCTATACTTAAAAGTAAAGATACTGTTATTATATTTTTTAACTCACCACAACGTCTTGAAGAAGGTAACCTATCATCAATTTTATTTAGTTTATCTTTTAAATAGCTAATGGTTTTAGTAAGACTTTCATTATTTCTTACTATACTGGCGTTTTTCCACATTAGATCCTGTACTTCTGAATATGTATCTTCTAAATTATCTAAATTTATATGATCTTTTATATCAGGTTCTATTTCAATAATCGATTGTTGTTTTGTATCAATGATTGCAGCTTTGGCTGATCTACTACCGAAAACAACACCTTCCAGTAGAGAATTACTTGCTAGTCTATTGGCACCATGAACACCTGTACATGCTGTTTCACCACATGCGTAAAGATTTTCAATATTTGTTCTACCCCAGAGATCGGTATTTATCCCTCCCATATAGTAGTGAGCTGCTGGGCTTACAGGGACCATATCTTTGGTAATATCTATACCATATGAAATACATGTTGAATATATTTTAGGGAATCTGTTTTTTACAAAATCTTTATCAAGATGAGTTAAATCTATATAAACATGCTCAGCACCAGTTTTCATCATTTCAAAAAATATAGATCTACTTACTATATCTCTTGGTGCCAATTCAGCCATAGGGTGATAGTTTTGGCAGAATCTTTCTCCATGTATATTTTTAAGTATTGCCCCTTCTCCTCTCATCGATTCACTTAGTAAAAAGGCTGGGGCGTTTTTAAGATGTAGTGCTGTTGGGTGGAATTGGTAGAACTCCATATCCTTTAGTGTGGCATTTGCTCTAAAAGCTATTGCCATACCATCACCTGTAGATACTTCTGGGTTAGTAGTTCGTTTAAAAATCCTACCGGCTCCACCTGTTGCAAGTATAATTGCTTTTGAGTAAAAAATTTCATATTGGTTATTCAGTTCATTTAAAGTTATTATACCGTGAACCTTATTGTTTTTTACAATAAGATCCACGGCGAAATGATTCTCGATCTTATCAATGTTTTTTACATTATTAACTGCTTCTTTCAATGTTCGAACAATTTCGTGACCTGTGGCATCACCACTTGCGTGGATTATTCTATTAACGCTATGTGCTGCTTCCCTTGTAAAATCGAAATGTTCACCATGCATATCAAATTTAGCTCCAAAGGCTATAAGTTCGCGGATATATTTCGGTCCCTCTTCTACAAGCGTTAATACTGCATTTTTATCGCACAACCCATCACCAGCATTGATAGTATCTTCATAGTGAAGGAATATATCATCATCATCGGAAAGAACAACGGCTACACCACCTTGAGCATACTCTGTGCTACCTTCTCCAAGAATCGATTTGGTAATAATAGCTACAGAACCATATTTAGCAAGCTCTAATGCAGCTTTTAACCCTGCAACTCCAGAACCTAAAACTATATAATCATAGGAAGCTTTTTGCATTATATCACCATTTTAAACCAAATTTGATACCGATCTGACTTACATTACCAACACTACCTTCAACAGTGAAATTTAAAAGTGGCAATGGTGTAATGGATACTCCAGCAAATGCTCTATATATAGTTTCGTGAACATCGTCCAAACTTACAAGATTAGACTTTTCAGATGCATTTACCCTTAAAGCTGTTACTCCAGCATATGGTGTAAGGAAAAGTATACCTTTACTGATCATTAAATCAACCTGTTGAGTATTAAAATTTAATTCATCTACACCCTCTAACTTGGAAAATGCTCCTCTTATGGCTAAAGCTGGTGTAATTGGTGTTCCAGCTAAGATGGCGTATTTAAGCTCAAGACCCCAAAGTTGAACATCAGTTCCAGGTATTTTTGAATACATCGCACCTACATCGATATTAAAAGGTAATCCTTTTATAACGTGCAATCTTGGCACAGGGATGGCTGCTATAGAATCATTATCCTCAAATATCATTTTCCAGTAATTTTTATCATCGTTTACTGTTGTAAAAGTTACTTCAGCACTTATATCAAAGCCAGTTATCCCATGTGGTTCAGCAGGTGACATGGGGTTAAAAGCAAGAGCAACTCCAAATTCTTTTGTGAGGGATTTAAACATCTCTTGGGTATAGCCTGGTTGAAATTTGATATCTGCAGCAAAAGATATGGTAGATAAAAGGATAAAAGTTAGAAAAAGGACTAAAAACTTTTTCATATAATGCCCCCTATTTTATTTTCAAGGTGCTTGGAAGATAGTATTCATCTTTTGTTCTACTAAAATAACCTATCTTTACACCTTTTAATTTCTTTTTAATATATTTGAGCATATTTTTCAACCCTAATATTTCAGTTTTTGAAGATTTATTTTTTTCAAAAAAGAGATCGGTATCCACTTCCATATGTCTTAACTTGATATAAGTGATTTTAAAAGTTTTTAAAAATTCCACTAATTTATCAAATTCATTGGTAGAGTCTGTAAAACCAGGCAGTGTATTGAGATTAATAGATGTAAAAAAACCATTTTTTACAGAGATTTCAAATGACTTAATAATATTATCAAATTCATTGTTTTGATAAAAGTCTGGATTTAAAGAATCTATGTCGAATGTTAATGAATCTATCTCATTGGATAAAATCCTTTTTAAAACATCTAATGTGGTGGGGGATATAATTGCGTTTATTGTGGTAAATTCAGTTTTTATTTTTTTTATATCGTTATGATCTTGAATATGTTTTAGCGTGATAACATGTGGGATACTGTTGCTGTTTAGGATATCTAATATCGGTTTAATCAATGTCAGATCTTTTGAACTATTTATTACGATCTCTCCTGCCTGTAAAAAGTCCAATGAAGATTTTTTACTTAAAAATTTTATTTTTGAGTCGTTTTGTATAATCGATTTTAGACGTTCAAAAAGTTTTGGTTCTATTTTCTGTTTCCCCTCGATCTTTATGGCTGGTACAACAAATTTTTCGTACATCCAGCCGACAGGTGTGAAATGGGAATAAGGGGTATTTGGGATGTTAGACTGCTTTATGAAAGATAACATCAGAGTTCGCAAATAACCAGGGGGTAGCTCAGTATATACAGGTAATCCTCCACTATAATCTACAATCTTTGCCTGGTTTTGATCGTAAGCGTAAGGGATCCCATTAATTATTTTTAAGGTGCATTTTTCTGGCATAGGTATCATTTCAAGCTCGTATGGAACTATATTAAAAATGCCAGTTTTAAAAACCGATTTTAAATAAGGGTGGTCATAAACGTTACCATTTTTATCTGCTGTGATTAAATTGGGTATATTATACATCTTACCTCTATCTTAATTTTTTTGATAATTTTCTAAATTATATTGTTTTTTTATCAAATTTTCAATATAATTAATTAATCAAAATAAAGTGAGGTGTTTTATGACTGATATAGTTGATATTTATGCAAGAGAGGTTTTAGATTCAAGGGGGAACCCCACTGTTGAAGTTGAGGTTGTTACCAGTGAAGGTGTAGTTGGGCATGCTATAGTACCTTCAGGAGCATCTACTGGTGAAAGGGAAGCAATCGAACTTAGAGATGGTGATAAGAAAAGATATTTTGGTAAAGGTGTTTTGAAAGCTGTTCAGAATGTTAATGAAGTTATTGCTCCTGAGTTGGAAGGGATCGATGTTACAGAACAGAAGATGATTGATGAAATAATGATTGATCTTGATGGAACAAAAAATAAAGAGAGGCTTGGAGCAAACGCTATTCTTGCTGTGTCATTGGCTTGTGCAAAAGCAGCTGCAACATCTTTGGGACTTCCTTTATACAGATATATAGGTGGAACCTATGCCCATACATTGCCTGTTCCTATGATGAATATTTTAAATGGTGGAAAACATGCCGATAATAATGTTGATATACAGGAATTTATGATTATGCCAGCAGGGGCTGATTGCTTTAGCGAGTCCCTTAGGATGGGTGTGGAGGTATTTCATACTCTTAAAAAAGTTTTACACGAGAAGGGATACAATACAGCAGTGGGTGATGAGGGTGGTTTTGCACCAAATCTCAAATCTAATGAGGAAGCAATAGAAATTATTATTAAAGCTATTGAAAAAGCGGGTTATAAAGCTGGTGAAGATATTTTTATTGCTCTTGATCCAGCGGCAAGTGAGTTCTATTCTGATGGAAAATACAATATGGCAGCAGAAAAAAATCCTTTGAAAACATCTGAAGAGATGGTGGAATATTATGCTTACCTTACATCTAAATATCCAATAATCTCAATAGAGGATGGACTTGCAGAGAATGATTGGGATGGATGGAGTAAACTTACAAAACATCTTGGTGAGAAAATTCAGCTTGTTGGGGATGATATTTTTGTAACTAATAGTGAAATTTTGGCAGAAGGGATTAAGAAAGGTATTGCAAATTCGATACTTATAAAACTTAATCAGATTGGAACCCTAACCGAAACATTGGCAACCATTGAAATGGCTAAAAGAGCCGGTTATACATGTGTGATTTCCCATAGATCTGGTGAAAGTGAGGATACTACAATAGCAGACCTTGCAGTTGCTGTAAATGCGGGTCAGATTAAGACAGGTTCTCTATGTCGTACAGATAGAGTTGCAAAGTATAATAGACTTCTTAGGATTGAAGATGATTTA